>JBIKZP010000033.1:0-10583 GCA_044354655.1 Rhodoferax sp.
CGACGGGTGCGACGGGCGCAGGCCTAGCCAGCGGCAAGTAAAAATCGCCGCCTCAGCTCTCACCATTACGCCCCTGGCTGCGTCGGCTGGCTCGTCAATGCGAACACCATATCCCCAACAAATCGCTTGAACGAGTCGTTCTCAACAAACTGGGCACGACCCGTATGCTTACTTGAAGGAGGTCCTCACGCGGCTGCCGACGCAGCGCTCCAGTCGGATCGACGAATTGCTGCCGCACCGCTGGCAGCCCAGCGACACCTGACTGCCTGCTGCAGTCACAGCCTGCCATCAAATCGCAGCGCGGGAAGGGGATCGCCGGACGCTTACCGATCAGGAAATTAAATGGCAACTTCTTAGCATCACTGCCATTGCTGTATCCGGGGGGTTACCCCAAGGCATGCCTGCCACATCATGACGCCGTCACCACCAAGCGCCCTTCATTGAGCAAACGCTCAATGAGTTGCTCAGTACTGTCGGTATGGCTGTACTGGCTGTTGGTCACGCCGTCTGTGACATTCGCCAGCAGGCCGTAGGCGCCGCCGCCGTCACGGTCCACCCAGATTTGCAGATCTTCACCGCCTGTGCTGCGGTTCTCGCTGCGCACCAGGTCCAAAAATCCTCCGCTCACCAGCTTGGCCGCGTCAACCTTCGCATTACCGGTGGCGCCCAGCAGTCGGGCGTCAAACAGAAGGCTCAAGTCCAACCGGTCTGCCTGGTTTTCCCCCGAGCTCCCGTCCCTGAGGCCAAAACTGAAGTCGGTGATCACGTCTCCTATCAAGCCGCCCAGGCCAGCAGCAGCGCCCACGCCTTCGACCTCATTGACATAGCGGAAGGTGTCCGAGCCCATGCCACCCGTCAGGGTGTCCGCGCCCAGCCCGCCCAGCAACATGTCTGCACCGCTGCCACCTTTCAGCACATCAGCGCCGCCACCGCCCAACAGCAACACGCCGGCGGTTTGCTCAACGGTTGTCAAGTTATTGGCATTGAGCTCCAGCCCCGACGTGCCTCTGGTGGCTGAATCGCTGCCGTCCGTGCCGATCAACCAAGTTTTGTAGGCAAAGCCACGGCCCAACTCGTCAGACAGGTTGCCGCTGTACGTGATCTTCACACCTGCATCCATAACGCCCGAAAAGCTCAACAACACGCCTTGCCTCAAGTTGACCAGGCTGACGTTGGCCACGCCTGGAAGGCTGCCTCCGCTCAAGGATGAGATTGCAAAGTCACCCGCCAAGGCCTGCCCGCCGGGCATGGCTTGGTCAAAGTTGAGCTTGAGCCCTGTAGTGCCGATACGCTCGAAGCTCTTGAGGACGGCCGGCTCGTCACCTCCTCGGCTGTACATGGTCACGCTTTGGTCACTCACAGTGGCGGTGTAACGGGTGTCGTACCAGCTGTTGTTGTAGCTGAAGACGCCGCGCTCCTTGTTGGTAAAACCAGTGGCGGTCAGCACGTCGGAGGTGCCCATCAGCACCTCCAGGGTGTTGATCTCGCTGAGCTGGTCCACGTCAGCAGCAGTCGCCGTCAACACTTGGCGAAGATTCAAGGTGCCGCCCTCCTGGCGCAGGTCAAGCTTTTCAAAACCCAGGAGCTTGTGGTAGCCGGCTGCGTTGACGCGGGCATCGGCCCCGGTATCACCGCTCATACCCCGGGCGTTGCTTACAAAGTCGGCCAAGAAGATGCTGCTGGTGCCCACGTAATCATTGGAGATGGCCAGGGTGTCAAGTCCGGTGCCGCCGTCAATACTCCGGAAAGCAAGGTCTTTGATGATGACATTGTCGTTGCCAGCGCCAGTGTTCACGTAGTCACGGCCAGCTGTGGTGACGGTGTCTGCCCCAGCGCCAAGGCTTGTCGAGCCAAGTTGCAGAACGTCATCTAGCAAGCTGCTGGCATTGCTGCTGGCCGACAGGTCGTAGCGCACGCCATATGCCGTTACAGCAATCTGTGTGCCGAAACCTTGGTATTTCTGCGCAAGGTACACGGCAATTTCGTCCCGCTGTGCAGTGGTGGTTGCTTGCTGGAAAGCAATTTGATCTGCCAGCAGAGATGTGATGCTGGTCCTATTATCGGCTAGGTAATTAGAACCACCGGTGCCACCAATAACAATCGCTTGTGTGGCTTTGGGGGCGCCTCTCCAACCTGTGTAGCCCCCGCTGGTCGTGCCATCCAGCTTCCGCGTTCCCAAAATTTGGTTGTCGACGGCCACGCCCCAGAATCCATTGCCCCCCGTGCTAAATCCGTTGAGCACCATCCAGTTGTTGAGTGTGGTGGAGTTTTTTGGTGTAGTTTGACTCCAGTCGTTTTGGTCGGCACCGGCCATGTGAGACGTCACGCCAGAGAAGGGGCCAGCGCCAAAGTGGTGGCGGAACGCAGAGGTTGGAGCTCCATCATTACTGATGTAACGAGTGAAGGTAAAGGCCCATGAAGTATTGAGGGTGATTCGCTTGAACACACTGAAGTCACTGAAACCACCAGCTAAGGTGGGCAAGGCAATGAGGTCATTGCTGGCCAGGGTGGTGTCACCGTTAAAATACAGCTGTGCATGCCCTGACGCATCACGGCTGAAGATCGCGCTTCCTACCCCGTTGCTGCTGTTGACCAAGAGTGCAGCGCCGCTCACGGTCTTACCCACGCTGGCATTCCACTGAGTTACCTTACTGCCCACGGCTTGCGCCAAAGTGTCGGGGTCGAACCAGATGGTGCCGTCGTTAACCACCGACCAGTGTTTGCCGTCCGCGTTGACGTACACCGAACGATTGGCGGAAGTCACTGGTAGACCATCGACGCCTCCTGGGCCCCCGCCAGGGCGCGTGATCGTGGCGCTCAAGCTGCGTTCACCGTCGGCACCCCAACTGCTGGATGAAACCGTCAGGTTGGCACTCGTCTGCCCGTTTGTGGCTACCGTCACAGAGCCAACCTGGACGCCATCCAGGAACAGTTTCACCACATCCCCAGCCTTGGCCGAGGTCAGGTTCATCGTGATGCTTTGTCCCGCATTACGTTCAGCGGCGTTGAGCACGTTGTCACTGGTGACATTGCCCACATTGATCGACAGCGGCGCATTGAACAGGTCCGCAGGCACCGAGGCTGTGACATTGCCCGTGTTCCCCGCTACGTCCTTGACGCCATTGATCGTGAAACTCTGCCCCGCAAGATTGATGGCAGGGTTGGCGCCCAGGGTGATATTCCACACGGTGCTCCTGCCGTCCAGGCCACCAATGGCTGCGGCGGTGGCACCCGTGCCGAACAAAGCGGGCAGGCTCGAACTTGTCAAGCCCAAAGATTCATTGAGAGTAATTCGCAACACGTCGCCGGCATTGGGTGCGCCAGTAACACCAAGATCGCTAAACAACTCGATGCGGGCCATGCCCGATGTAATGGCGGTATCCACCGTTACAGATTTGGGCACACTGAGTGCACTCGTGCTCAAAGTGCCGTCAGCCAAGGTGCGTATCACCTGTGCCGTCATGCTGTGAATGCCGTCGGCCCCCCAGTCGGCTTCTTGCAAGTTCAAAGTCGTGCTGGTACCGCTCGCGGTCATGCTCAGGCGCTTTCGCTCGACGCCATCCATATAAAGCACAAGAACATCACCCGCTTGGGCCGCTGCATGCGTGAAGGTAAGGGCTGTGAGGGCTGCCCGTTCGGCTAGGTTGACCAGGTTGTCTGTGCTGATGTCCAGTGGCGGCGTCACTGCCTTTAGGACTGTCAGGCTTGGCATGGTCAAGACCAAGTTGCCTGCAGCAAGATTGCCGCCCGCATCTTGCACATTCGCTGCCACGACCTCAATAACATCTCCGCCCGCCAGGTTCGCCCCTGCGCCCAGGAAGATGCGGTAGGTCTTGGCGAAACTGGCGCCGCTGACGAACTGGCTGTCCAGCGCCTCAATGCGGGCACCGGTGCCCCAGGTCCTTGCGCTGGGCAGATTAAAGCTGCTGGCCAGGTTGGCCAGGGTTGATACGCGAACCGCCTCGCTAAAGCTGATCTGAAAGCCGTCGTTGTTGGCGCCGTCGCCGTTCCCATCGAACAACACCAGGGGCACGGCGGCCAGCGTGGGCGCCTGCCGGTCAATAGAAAACACCAGTGTGGCGGTGTTGGAGTCGGTTAGGGTCACCCCGATCAAGGCCGATTGCTTGACTTTGAGCAGTACCTTGGCCGTGTTGTTGGGTGACAGCGCCTCTATCTCTTGACTTGTCAGGCTCACGCGCCACTGCTTGTCGGCGGGCACGGCGTCTGTCACTTTACTGCCGAAAAACACCGTGTACTGGCCGCTGGCATCCTGCGTCCACAACTCCAGGCTGACCTTCGCCCCAACCTCACCCAGGCCTTGGATGAGTTGGTCTTGCATGGCTTCGGCGGAACCTATGATGTTGTCGCCCGCAATGTCGCTCAACACGGGTTGCGGCACACCGGTTTGAATGGTGAAGCTGCCGGTGCTGGTGTTGGACCGGTTGCCTGCCAAGTCCGTCATGGTGACGGCGTAGCTGGTGACGCCCTCGCCCAGCAGGCGCAAGTCCGTCGCCGACAGGTTGACACTGAACAACCCGTCGGCGCCGACCGTGCCAGTGGTGCGTACCGTCTCGCCCAGCGCGCCGGTGAACAGCGTCACCACGCTGGCGCCCGGGTCGCCCGTTCCATTGAACGGCACCTGTGTGCCTGCGATCAATTGGTTCGGCCCAATGCCTGCTGCCACCGTACCAGCGACACGGCTCACAGTGGGGTCGGCAATGTTGGTGTCAATGTTCAGTGTGGCAGCAGGCGAGGCGGCCGATACGTTGCCCCCCCGGTCTTCCAGGCGGGCTGTTAGGGACACGGTGCGCGGCACAGTTTCGGTGCTGAGTTGCGTCAGAAGATCCGCAGGCAAAGCGACCAAGGCTTGTCCGGTGACGATGTCGCCAGACTTGAGTATGTATTCAAAGTCAGCGCTCAGGCCAGAGAGGATGAGCGTGTCTCCGACCATGGCTTTGGTGCCAACCAGCGACACCGCGACTTGCAAGCCTGAGAAGACTTCGCTGCTATTGATCCAGCCGTCTGCCGCCGCTGCGACCACGGGCGTGCCCGGCGTTTCGGGGGCGATGCGGTCCACGGTGATGGTGCGGGTAAATACCAGGCTGGGATTGCCCGCAGCATCGGTGCTGAGTGCTCGCACTGTGAATTCACCGTCTGTCAAAGCATTCACAAAAGTTTGCAGATCCGCCGCTGGTACAAGCCAGGCGCCTGCTTGATCGGCTTGCACCGTGAAGATTTGGCTCAAGTTACCCTGGGTGAGGGTCACACGCACGCTGGTGTTGGGTTCAGCACCTGCGCCCCTGAGCGCGGCAAGGCTGGTGGACTCTACCGCGTTGATGCGGTTGTCCCCCATCCAGTTGTCCACTTTGGGCATGCCGGGTGCCACTGTGTCGACGTTCACGCTCGTAGCTGCTGTGGGTGCAGAGGTGTTGCCCGCAGCGTCCCTCAGGCCGACTTGCACGCTGACACTGCCTTGGCTGGCTTGCACGGTGGCCAGCGTCACGGTCACGGTGACTGAGTCAGCGCTGATGTGCTGATTTGTGAGCAGGTATGTAGTGGTGAGGCCGCCCCAAAAAACCTGGGCGGCGTCCCCTACTTTGGCGCCCGTGCCTTGCAGGCTGATGACGACCTGCACCCCGGCGGTAGCCTCTGCCA
Source organism: Rhodoferax sp. (assembly GCA_044354655.1). Classification (GTDB taxonomy): domain Bacteria; phylum Pseudomonadota; class Gammaproteobacteria; order Burkholderiales; family Burkholderiaceae_C; genus Rhodoferax. The sequence continues at coordinate 5,656 of JBIKZP010000033.1, forward strand.
GGTTGATGGTGCTGCCGCCGCTGGTGCCGACTGCGGCCTGGGCAATGCTGCTCAAGACCGGCGTACCAGGGGGTGTGGTGTCCACCACCACCGCATGCGTTGCAAGAGTCAGCTGGCTGGTGACGGACGCGGGGTTGCCTGCTGCATCGATGATGAGGGCGCCGTTCAATACCAGACTGCCAATCTGCAGGTTGGCGGCGTTGTCTGTGGCTTGCACGGTGTAGCTAAAGACGAGTTGCGTGGCCGTGCTGTCTTTGACATTGAAGATGGCGTTTCGCACAAGGCTGCCGTCAAGCAGCAGTTGCAGCTGGGGCAAGTTGCCGGCCGTTACGTTGGCCATGGATACCGACTCCGAAACCCGCAGCGTGACCGTTAGCTCATCCCCGACCTTGGCATTTCCGTCCAGGCCGTTGGCCTTGACGCTGGCCTGCAAGACCTGAGGCACCACTGTGTCAATAGTGAAAGCGGTGCCGCCATTGAAGCTGGACACCGTTGACACGTCGCCTGTGCCCGGTGCTACTTGGGTGGCGCTCACTGTTGTGGGCCCTTGGCCTAGGGCGGTGGTTTCATCGTAGGTCAGGCGCAACTCCCAATTGGTGCTGCCCAGGGGTCCCACCGTGTACACCATACCCACGCCATTCACGCTGAATTTCACCAGCACGCTGTGGCCCACCAGGCCCGTGCCTTGTATGACCAGGCCCGATGCGACATTTTTGTCGTCCAAGTTGAACACCAGGTCCGCGCTGGTGGGGGAGATGCCGCTGACGCTGCTCAAAATGGGTGCGTCTACAAAGACGGCGCTGTAGGTGAGGCTTTGAGTGGCGCTCAAAGACGCATTGCCCGCTTCGTCTTTTTGGACAGCGCTTAGCGTGATGTCACCGCCGCCCAGCATGTTGAAGTCTGTGGCCGTCGCTTGCACTTCCCAGCGGCCGTCGAGTTGCGACATAGCCGTCAAGGTCACGGTTTTGGTGACGCCGTTGCGCGAGGCCGACATCGTGACTTCCACCTGGCTTGATGGCTCGGCCGTGCCGGTGAAGCTAACGTTGGCCGTGGCTTGTGCCAGACCAATGCGCCCGCCGGGTACGGCATCTACCACTGGCGCTTCGGGCGGTGTCAAATCCACCTGAAAATTCGTTGTCGTGGGGGTTGATGCATTGGCCAGATTGCCTTGGGCGTCCAGGTCGTACTGCACGGCGTTGACGCTAACGCTCGCGCCCCTGGGCAACTCGGCCGAGCCGAGCAGGGTTTTTACGTCAGCCAGTGTCCACAGCCCACCTTCGCTCTGGGTGTCCCAGCGCCCGTTAGCGTCCACCAGCAGCGTGCGCGTCAGGCTGCCGCCAGGGCCGGTCAAGGTCACGACTACCTTGTTGCCGGCTTGGCCGGTGCCTGTGAGTTGCCAGCCGGCGGCTTCAGCCGCGTTCAGCCAAACGTCAAAACCTGGGGAATTCACGCCCGGTGCCGGGGGCACGGCATCAACCTTGCCGTTCCACACGGCATAGAGCTCACCACGGTTACCGGCCTTGTCTGTGGCGCGGGCTTGCACCTGCAAGTCGTTGCTGTCGCCTACGCGGCTGATCATGTCCGCCGAGATGTAGACGATGGCATAACCGCGATTGATGTCAGTCTGTGTCACAAGCACGTCGACTTCGTTGGCCACTGTGCCCCAGTAGACGGCCAGGCGGTCGCCCGAGGCGACATCCGCCGCCAAGGCAACATGTACCGCCGTTCCGTTGGCCGCCTCCGTTATTTCGTTGTTCATGCGGATCAAGCCGCCTGCCAGTTCGGACCTGGCGTTTTCGTTACCGGCCTGCCCCAGGCTGGTGACGCTGGGTGCCAGAGGTGTGCTTTTGTCGAAAACCAATGTGGCCACACCGGGCGCCGACGGCACGCCCGATGCGTTGGTGTACAAGGCGCTCACGCTCAGGCTACCTTCACCCAAGGTGTCTATTTGGGCTTTGCTCAAGCTGGTCTGCCAGTTGCCGTCCTTGACCAAAACGCCGCCAATGGAAACGCTGGTACCCTTGCTGGCGTTGTTGATAACCAGGTCCACTGTGCCGCTCACCCCGGCTGAGCCTCGCAGCGCCAAGGGTGCGCTGTCAGTCAATGCAGCGTATTCAGCGGCATTCAAATAACCGTCGCCAGAAATGATCGTGATATCCGGTGCAAGGAGTGGTGTGCTGACACTCACATTGCTGGCCAGCGTGATGGACCCGCTGGTGTTGCCCGCAGCATCCTGGTAGCTCACCAGCACGTTGACGGTACCGTTGCCTTGCAGGGTGAGCACGCTCGCCGGGACGGTGATTTTGGTTTGGGCTACGCCAATTTCATCTGCGGTCAATGTGTAGCTAAAAACTTGCGCACCCCATTGCACCAGCACCTTGTCTCCGGCGACCAGGCCCATGGTGGCCAGGGGCACAGCCAAGGTCACGCCATCGCTCATTTCTGTAATAGTGACGCCGCCAGCCAGCTCGCCACTGGCACCGTTGTTATAGATACGAGCCTCTTCTTGCGCTCCGGCGGTGGGCAGGCCAGGGGGTAGCCTGTCGATAGCAAAGCTGCTGGGCAGGTTGATGGTGATGGAGCTTCTGCCGCCTGCGCCTGGCTCCGTCTGGTACAGCGAGGCCGCCACAGCGCCTTCGCCCAGGGTATTCATGTCTTGGCTGCTCAGGTTCAGCTTCCAGAGCTTGTCGCTGCCCACAACGGCTTGCCTGTTCAGCTTGACTCCGTTCGCGCCGGTTAAGCTCAGGAAGACCGTGTGGCCGGTCAGGCCCGCGCCTTGCAGGTCCACCCCCGCCGCAGCGCTGGCTTCAGCTGCATTGACCACGCCGTCGGTGGCGACCCGTTGCAGGTTGGGGGACGCAACAGCCAATTCAATCGTGAAGTCGTGGCCGCCTATGCCAGTGGACTGCTGGCCAACCGTGGCAAAGAAGGAGGCTGTGACTTTACCGGCCCCCAAGGTCTTCATGTCGTCGGTACTCAGGGTCGCGGTCCACTTGCCGTCTGAGCCGATGATGGGTGACAGACTCACCCTGCCGCCCGTGCCAATCAGTGTCAGGCTGATCAGGCCATTGAGCGGCCCGCTGCCTTGGAGCACAACAGGGCTCGATTGCTGCTCAAGCCCGATCCGGTCATCGCCCGTCACGCTGTCCATCAGCACCGTTGGTGCTAAGGCCGTGGTCGCAACGTTCACCACGCGCGTGGTGGCAGAGGAGACGTTGCCGGCCACATCGGTTTGTACGGCACTGATATTTAAAGTGCCCTCCCCCAAGGTCGTCAGCTGCGCTGGGCTCAGGGTTGTGCTCCACTTGCCTTCGCTGTTAGCGACCACCGTCAGTGTCATGACCACGCTGCCGCAGGTCAGCGCCAGGGTCACGCTGGCCCCCGGTTCAGCACCGCCACTGAACTCAACGCCGGCGGCTTTCTCGCTGGCGTTGATCACGTCGTCAGTCGTGACGTTGTCGATGAGCGGTGGCGCCACCACGGTATCAATCTCGAAGATTCTAGTGACACTGGTAGACACGTTGCCCGCCAGGTCGCGCTGCGAGGCGGTGATGGTGACCGTGCCGTCACCCAGCGTGTCACTCAAGATGGCTTCGTCGATGTCAACCTGCCACACGCCGTTGGTGTCGACCAACAGGGTCAAGGGGCCGTAAGTTCCCTTAGCGCCGGCCAAAGTAAGGGTGACGGTCGCGCCTGGCTCACCGCCTCCGCGGAACTTGATGTTGTCCGTCTGATTTGTCGGGTTTAACTCATCGCGGTTGATCTTGTTGTCACCCGAAACATCATGAATGGAGGGGGGCCGGGCCATTGTGTCAAAGCTGAAGTCCCGCTCAAACAGACTGCTGGTGTTACCCGCGCGGTCCACGGCGCTCAGACTCAAGCGCAGCGTCCCGTCTCCCACCTGGCCCAGTTGGGCGGTGGTCAGGGCCAGGCTCCACCGGCCATCGGCCGACACAGTCACGGTGAAAGGGCTACCAAACACACCACTGTCTTGGTTGATGAGTTGAACGTTGAGTGTTGAATAAGCCTCGGCTGTGCCCGTCAGTACCACACCGGCATTGCGCTCTGCAGCGCTTACCCGGCCATCAATCAGGGCCCCGAGATTGGTCATCACTGGTGCGCCTGGCGCCGTGGTGTCAACATGAACGAGCGTCACGTCACCCACTGCAGCGGCCAGGCCCGTGAAGCGGGTGCTGGTGCGCAAAACATGCGCTGCTGCCTGCGGCTGCAGGTTGAGCGTCAAGCTGCCTTGGCCATTGGCGTCCAGCGTGATGGGGCCGCCCAGTATTTCGCCGTTTTCCATCAGGCCATTGCCGTTGCTGTCCAAGAACAGCGTGACCTCAGCGCCCGCCTCGCCGCTCAGGTTGACTGTCTGACTGGTTTGGTTGGTGTAAAGTGCGCCAGCACTGCTGTTGGCGCCTTGCACATTGAAGGTGGTTGGCGAGCCTTGCAGGCTGGCGTCGTAGTTGGTGAGCACGTCAAACAGCGGGCCGGCGTTGCCCGCCGCGTCAACAAAGCGTGCTTGCACTTTCAGTGCGCTGCTGCCCGCCCCTGCGGCCAAGGCGGCCGCCGCCGCCACCGTTCCGGACACGCCCACCATCACATAGCCCCGGCTCAGGTCTTGCGCGCTCACAAGGGCGATCACCTTCTGGTTGCCCCACAGCAGCTCAACTTTGTCGTCTGCGTTCAAGCGTGCGCCTGTCAAAGCTACCGCCACGTTCACACTCAAAGGGTCTGCACTGCCATCGTTGTTGGTGTCTGCAAAGGCCTCCACCCAGCGCAAGCCGTCAGCCAGAACGCCCGCTTGGTTGATCGCTGCAGCCACGGCCTTGCTGGCGTCGCCCGGCGTGCCGGGCAGGTCGGTGTCCAGCCTGAAAGGCAGTACCGTCTGGGCCGACACATTGTCAGCCAGATCGGTCTGGAAGGCG
>JBIKZP010000359.1:0-3419 GCA_044354655.1 Rhodoferax sp.
TGCTGCTGCTGTTGACCCTCGCGGCCGCAGTGCTGATTTTTCTGGGAACGGGGTGGGTTACGCGGAAATGGAAATTACCGCTCACCATGGCGGGCCTGGTGATGGGCATCAGCGCGCTGAACTACTTCGAGGCGAATCAGGTGTGGCAGGCAAATCAGCAGATGCCTGCCATCTATCGCTATGTGGTCTGGCTTATCACTATGCCATTGCAGGTGATGGTGATGTACTTCTTTGTGAACACCATGGCGTCCTTGTCGACCTGGCTGTTCTGGCGTTTGCTGGTCGCCTCGGTGGTGATGGTGCTGGCCCGTTATCTGGGTGAAACCAACCTGATGTACCCCTCGCTGGGGTTTCTGATCGGGCTGGCGTGCTGGTTGTATGTGCTTGGCGAAGTCTTCTTTGGCCGAATGGGGGAAGTTAGCGCCAAGAGCAGCAACATCAGTGTGCACCGGGGCTATTTCTGGATGCGGCTCATCGTGTCGATTGGCTGGGCCATCTACCCGCTCACCTACTTTGTGGTTGCATTTTCCGGCGGTGTGGCAGAGGGCAAGCTCAATATTGTTTACAACCTGGCTGACATCGTGAACCAGGTCGCGTTTTGTCTCACGGTACTGTCGGCGTCGGTGCGCGACTCGGGAAACAGTCGGTGATATTTTTTAACATCAGCATCACTTGTGGTGCATCCCCAATTCAAATGTAGGAGGTTTGACCTATGAACGGCGCCGATATTATTGCTATTGTCATCCTTGTCGCAATCGTCATTTCGATTGCTATTTATCTGCTGCACTGGCTGTACCGGCACTCGTCCAAAGACCTGTCGTTTGTGCGTACCGGTTTCGGCGGTGAGCGTGTCGTCATGGGCAGTGGCGCGCTGGTACTGCCAATCGTTCATGACATCACCGAGGTGAGCATGAACACCTTGCGCATTGAGGTCAAACGTATGGGCGAGAAGTCGCTCATTACCAAAAACCGGATGCGGGTAGAAATGAGCGTGGAATTCTTTGTTCGCGTGATTCCCACGCCCGAGGCTGTGGCTGCAGCGGCGCGCACCCTGGGCAATCGAACCCTGAACCCGGATAGTCTGAAAGACTTGGTGCAAGGGCGGTTTGTGGATGCAATGGGTTCGGTGGCCGCGAATATGACCATGGAGGAGATTCATGAAAAGCGCAGCGAGTACATCCGGGGCGTGAAGTCGCTGGTGGCCGACTCACTGACGGCCAACGGACTTGAGCTGGAAACAGCCTCACTGACCGGACTGGATCAGGCCGACATGAAGATGTTCAACCCATCCAACGCCTTCGATGCCGAAGGCTTGACGCGCCTGACCGAAGAAATCGAGACACGCAAGAAGAAGCGCAACGACATCGAGCAGGACACGATGATCGCTATCCGCAAGAAAAACCTCGAAGCAGAGAAGCTCGCTTTGAGTATTGATCTGGAGAGTGAATACGCACGGCTGGCGCAGGAGAGTGAAGTTTCAATCCGCCGTGCCCAACAAAAGGCAGAAATTGCCCGCGAACGTGCTGAGCGGGAGCGCGATACAGAAGAGGTGCAGATCCGCTCGGCCGAACAGGTGGAGCGCACGCGCATCAACCAGGTGCGATCCATTACCGGCGAGCGCATCCAGCAGGAGCAAGAAACCGCCCAGCTCGAAATTCAGCGTCGCCGCGTTCTTGACATTGAAGAGCAAGACCGCGTGATTGCCGTGGCCGCCAAATCCAAGTCGGAATCCGAAGCGCAAGCGCATGCGGAAAATGCGCGTGCGCTTATGGTTAGTGCGCAGGAAAAAGTGATTACTGTTCGCGAGACCGAAGTGGCGGAGCGGCGCAAGTCGATCGATCTGATTGAAGCCCAGCAAAAGGCCGAACGCGAAGCCCTCATGCTGACCAAACAAGCCGAGGCTGACCGTATCGCCGCAGTGGACCGTGCTGGCGCCGAGCGCGTTACGGCAGAGGCTGCTGCCTTCCGGTACGAAGTGGAAGCCGATGGAAAACGTAAGCTCAATGAGGCCGAAAACATGCGATCGGATGCATCTCGCCGCAGCGGCTTGCACACGAAGCTGATTGAAAATCTGCCTAGCATTATTCGCGAAAGTGTCAAACCGATGGAAAACATCGACTCGATCAAGATCTTGCAGGTCGATGGGCTTCCCGGCTTGAGTGGCCACCCTTCCACGGGATTTGGCGCACCTGGTTCCGACACCCCCGAAGGTGGTCCGCGTGGCAGTCTTGCCGATAACGTGGTGAACTCCGCACTGCGGTACCGCGCGCAGGCACCGTTTGTGGACTCGCTGCTCGGCGAGATTGGTATGTCGCCCAGTGCGATTACGAGCCTGGGACAACTGGGCAATATCGTGGCCCTGCCAGTGACTGACAACAACGCCCCATCCGAAACCAAGAACGGCTGACTGAACCATGCGCCTGCAACTTAAAGATGCCCGCATTGCCGTTGTCGAAAGACGATTGGCGGTGATGACCCACTGGAGCCTGTTTGGCGCCTTTGGGATGGGCTTTCTACTCTCCGGTTTCAGTGCCGCTCATTGGGGCTTGGGCTTGTTGGGCTATGGTTTGATCTTGGTAGGCTTTGCCGGTCATGTGGTCATCAACCATGTATATGACACGGGCTTTATGGCTGGCGAGGTCGCTTTGGGCCTGGTGCTGTTTGGCGCCTCTGCGCTGGTCTTCATTGGCAATGTACTGTTGGTGCCGGACTTCAGCCCGGTCAATCTGGCGCTGGGGCTCTGCGGCTTTGCCGCTATGGTGGCGAGCGTTGCGCTGTATCTGCTGATTCGTTACGGTACGCGTGGCTCATGGAACATGGTTCACAGCCTGTGGCATCGGGAGGGCAGATCCCATGACTGAGTCCCTGGTCTGGCTGGTGGCCGTGGTCGCGCTTTACGGCTTGTATTGCCTGTTGTGGGGCGTAAGTAGCGCCCGCTTGGCGCAGGGCCCACAGGATTTCTTCCTGGCCGGCCGCCGTGTGCCTGCCTGGATCTTCGTGCTCTTTGCCACAGGTGGCTCCTTTGGCGGCTGGGCGATGATGGGCTACCCGGCGTTGGTCATGCGTGATGGTTTTCAGTTTGCGCAACTGGGATTAGTGGCTGTCACCGTGCCTTTGACTGGAGTCCTTTTTTTCAAGAGGCAGTGGTTGCTCAGCAAACTGCACGGTTACATCACCCCCGGGGAAATGCTGAGCGACTATTTTGGTGGTGACACCTTGCGCATCATGGTGGTGGGTATTGCATTGGTATGTGCGGTTCCCTACGTCGGGCTGCAGTTGAGTGCCAGCGGTGCTCTGGTTGAATGGCTAAGCCATGGTACGGTGCCGGGCAATGCGGCCATGTGGGCCATCACGCTGGTGGTCTTTCTGTACCTCTGCATTGGTGGCTTCCGGGCTGCGGTGTATGTTGGCGGGCTGCA
>JBIKZP010000034.1:0-10528 GCA_044354655.1 Rhodoferax sp.
GGCAACCTGATCGCCGACAGTAAGTACATCAAGGAACATCTGGCCGTAAAACTGAAATGTCATACGCCGCGAGTCGTCCGCATCTACGAGGTGTTCCCACTTTTGTGCCCGATCTGTGGGGGGGGGAATGCGACTGGTGGCGTTCATCACGCATAGTGCCGACATCCGACAAATTTGAACCAAATAGGGGTAGAGTCCGAGCCACCGAACATCACACCGGCACGCGCGCCACCGTTGTGGGACGAGTTTGATGCGCACGATGATGAGGGTGTCCAGCCAGCGCCGAGCTGGGACGATGCGGCGCAAGCGGCACCGGACTTTGAGCTTGATCAGCGCGTCAATTGGTGACAGAGATGGCTAGGCAGCTGGCGAGCCACTGAAGCGGCGATTTCTACATGCTGCGGGAAAGCGCTGCGTGCCAAGCGTGCATAAACTGTAGTTGCCCCATTCGGGTTCGTCGGTTGGCGGCTGCGAAGACTCAAACGGCACGGGATGAGGGTTTTCGGAAGCTCAAAACCCATGACATACTTGGCTCCATGCGGTTGAACTTCCTATCCTCCGGCCTGCAGGGCTATTTTCATTTTGCCGAGAAAAAAGGCTACTCGGGCGTGGGCCTGTACACCCGGCTGGAACCCAGCGACGTGCGCACGGGTTACGGCTCGGGCGAGTTTGACGCCGAGGGCCGCTACGTGGAACTGCGCTTTGACACCCCGCGCGCCAAACACAGAATCATCAGCGCCTATTTCCCCAGCGGCTCATCGGGCGAGGAGCGGCAGCAGGCCAAGTTCCGTTTTCTGGATGAGTTCTACCCGCACCTAGTCAGGCTCAAAGCCAAGCGCGACTTTATTCTGGTGGGCGATGTCAACATTGCGCACCAGGAAATCGACCTGAAGAACTGGAAAGGCAACCGAAAAAACTCTGGCTTTCTGCCCGAGGAGCGCGCCTGGATGAGCCGGCTGCTGGGCGAGGCCGGTCTGGTCGATGTCTACCACCAACTCCCCCCTACGGCTACTGACGAGGCCTACACCTGGTGGAGCAAGCGCGGCTAGGCCTACGCCAAGAACGTAGGCTGGCGGTTGGACTACCACCTGGCCACGCCGCAGCTGGCCGCTGGCGCGCGTAACGTGGAGATCTACAAGGGCGAGAAGTTCTCGGACCATGCGCCGGTGATGGTGGCGTATGACTGGGTGGTATGACGGGAGCGGGCGTTGATTTCATGGTGGGTCTAAGGTGGCATTGGGCCAAGTGCGGTCACTGGCCGACCCTGGCCGAAAGACCGCAATGGGCCGGAAGCCGACATTACATTTAATCAGTGCAGACTGAAACTAGCGGCCAGCGCTCCACTAGTCTCTTTTGGATGACACGCTGCATGTACATCTCTTTTGTGGCACGGATTGGGTTGTGACGAAGCACCATGGAATATAAGTCCGTTAGCCCATATGGCGCCAAGATTTCTATGTCGTCGTCATGGCAAAGCGCAACGCCAACACACGTTGCATATTCCGGCCAAGTTGCTATCCCTTCCATCAATGAAGTCAGCGGAGAAACCACCTGCGAATACTGAGCCAAGAACCAATGATGGATGTTCGCTTGATTGGTGACTTCCCAAGATACGCCGGGTATTGCAATTTGGAGCAGCCTTTCAAAATTCGAGTCTTGCTCGGCTTTAGACTCAATATCGAAATACACAACATCAACGTCAGCTAGAGGTGAACTCACTTCATAGCCATGTAATTGGTCCCAGACCATGGAGCGTATTGCCCCTGCACCAATGCACGACGATTGCAGTCCAAGGTCACGTACGGCTGACAATGCAGCCATCAACTCCTGAGAATTACGCACCTTCTGTATCAGGTCGCGATTTAGTTGCGCTTCGGTTGTAACGGGCATTGCCAAATTCTAAAGGCTCAACTTTTCCGAGCGACCGCTTTCGCGGCATTCCAGTCATTGCCAATGCCAGGGAGACGCGGTGGACATCGGCAAGACCATTCACCCGCACCCCACGCTGGGCGAATCCATCGGCATGGCGGCTGAAGTGGCACACGGTAGATTCTGGATAGACCGTGTGGGCGATTGCCGCGTGATTTGCGACATTCATGACGGCGCTTTGCGCGTCCTTGAGGTGCCGGCTGGCATCCGACATAAGGTGGTCGGGCAATGGGTTTTCCGCAATGGCGGCCATCAGCGCATCCAGCCGACGCTGACGCAATGTGTCCGTGTCCTTGGGCAAGCGAATAGCCTGGGTGTTGCCTTTGCTTATCAGTCCCGATTTGGGACTAAAATGCCGCCATGCGAGTCATTGCCGTATCCACCCTCAAGACGTTCTGGGGAAAACCCGGGCGTGGAGACTCAGAAGAGCCTTTGAAAACTTGGCACGGTGAGGCATGTCGCGCCGAATGGAAATCCCCAGCTGAGGTCAAAGCTCAATACGGAAATGCCAGCATTGTTGGAAACAACCGGGTCGTATTCAACATTGCTGGGAACAAATATAGGCTCATCGTCGCCTTTGCCTATCGGATGCAAATTGCCTACATCAAGTTTGTTGGCACGCATTCCGAATACGACAAGGTCGATGCTGCCGCAGTGGATCAGTCGTGAGCGTCAAGGAGAGAACCATGGAAATCACCCCCATCCGTACAGAGATTGATTACCGCGCAGCACTGCGCGTCGTGTCAGAGTTGGTGGATCAAGATCCATCGCCTGACACACCAGAAGGCGAACGCCTTGATGTGCTCTCGACCTTGATTGAGGCCTATGAGCGAAAGCACTATCCGATTGATTTGCCAGATCCAGTGGAGGCCATCAAGTTCCGTATGGACCAAGCGGGACTTTCGATCAAAGATCTTGAGCCGATGATCGGTCAGCCAAACCGTGTCTATGAAGTGCTCAACCACAAACGCCCCCTCACGCTGCGCATGATCCGAAACTTGAACAAAGGTTTGGGTATCTCCGCTCAAGTTCTCATTACAGACAACGCCAACACGACCCATTGACACGCAACAACCCCCAAGGCGAAATTTGATTCGTCTCGGACATTCGCTGCATAAACGTGGGCATGACCCGCGCACGGCGCAAGTTGTTGCTGGCATCAAGGTTAAAAAAGGCCTGTTCCCGTGGACAGCATCCGGGCGCGATTGCCAACGGCCGCGACGAAGGCGTCACCAAACTGCTGTTTGACGATTCACCCGAGGCCCACGGCCACGGCAAGATCCTCGGCGGCGGCATGGTCGGCACCCACGCGGTCTAAAGTTATTTGCAACACCCTGAGGGTCGCTGTGCGTCTGTTGCCGCCCGAGCCCCCTTTGCCCATCAAATTGGCTTGACTTCAAAAGCGCTGCCCCGCGCATTGGCCAACAGCGCCTCACGCAAGCTGGCGCGGTCGCCCGAATAGTCATGCTGGACAGTGGATGTGCGCTGTGAGCCGGCCCAGTCGGATGCCGCTAAAAGCGGGGCATCGGTGGCCTCGGGAAGATGACGGCCACGAATCAGGTCAGCCATCCGTTCTGCCAGCACCAAGGTGGGGGCGTTCAAATCCCCCGCCGTAGCCTGCGGCATCACGGAGGCATCAATCACCCGCAACGACGCCACCCCGCGTACACGGCCATCCGGGTGCGTCACTGCGGCGTCATCGGTCCCCATGCGGCAGGTGCCACTGGGGTGATAGGCACTTTCCACTTTACGTTTGATAAACGTGTCCAAGTGTTCATCGCTGAGCACATCGGCTCCGGGTGCAAGTTCTTTTCCACGGTAGGGGGCCATCGCCGCCTGCCCAAAGATTTCACGGGTCAGCCGGATGCAAGCGCGGAACTCCAGCCAGTCGTCCTGATGCGTCATGTAGTTGAAGCGCACACGTGGCAGGCTTTCAGGCCGACTGTCCCGAAGTCGCACCCAGCCCCGGCTTTTCGACCGCTTGGAACCCACATGGACCTGGTAGCCGTGGCCGCTCGCCAGCGATTTACCGTCATAGGAAATGGCCAGGGGCAGAAAATGAAACTGAATGTCGGGATAGACGATGCCCGCGCGGCTTCGAATGTGGCCGCCACTTTCAAAATGGTTGGTAGCCCCCAAACCTCGGTGGGTGAGCAGCCATTCAGCGCCAATCCTGGCTTTGCCCAGCAATCCGACATCTGAATACAAGGTAATAGGCTGCGTGCATTCCTGTTGGATATAGAGCTCCAGATGATCCATCAAATTTTCACCAACACCCGGGCTGTGCTGCAGAACGGCAATTCCGTGATCGCGCAATTCTTGTTGAGGTCCGATACCGGAGCGCTTCAGGATCGCAGGCGACATGATGGAGCCGGCAGACAAGATAACTTCTTGCCCGGCGTGGGCGCGGCAGGGTTGCCCCTTGACTGAGAACAGCACACCGGTGGCACGGCGACCCGTCATTTTTACCTTGTCCACCAATGCCCCGGTGATCACCCGGACATTGCCCCTCGCTATCGCAGGACGTAAATATGCGACGGCAGCGCTGCAGCGCCTGCCGTCGCCCACGTTCATCTCCATCGGCCCAAATCCTTCGTGCTGGCGCTGGTTCATATTGGGGCTTTGCGCATAGCCCGCTTGCACGCCAGCCTGCACAAAGGCTTGGTACAGCGGATTCTTCTCCCGACCCCGAGTGACCTTGATCGGCCCATTAGTCCCGCGCAGCGGTCCACCACCTTGCACTGCTTCGAGTCGTTGAAAGTAGGGCAGTACGTTGGACCATCGCCATCCCTCAGCGCCCAAGGCCTCCCACAATTCGTAGTCCATGGGGTTGCCGCGCACCCAGCACATACCGTTGATGGAGGAAGATCCTCCCAAGCCTTTCCCCCGGGGCAAGTTCATCACGCGCCCATCCAAACCGGGCTCTGGTTCGGTGGACATGCCCCAGTTAAAGCGGGCTGTGTTCATTGGAATAGACAAGGCCGACGGCATTGAAATGATCGTCGCCCGATCGCTGCCACCGGCCTCCAGTACCAAAATACGAAGGTTTAAATCTTCGCCGAGCCGATGCGCCAATACACACCCCGCCGACCCAGCCCCGACGATGATGTAGTCGTAGTGCCCCTCGTCGCGTACAGCGGTAGCCACACGGGTCGAGGTCATTCGACAATCACATACAGCTTCACCATGTCCACCGGCTGCCGCCAGACACCCTTAAATCCCTTGGGCACCAAAAAGGCATCGCCTTCCCGAAAAGTTTCACTGACTTCATCATTTTCCAGCGTCACCTCACCTTTCAGAATGACCATGAATTCATCGGTCGGATAGCTGTCGTACCTTTCGGTATAGGCCGTCGATCGCCAGATCCCGGCGCGCAGCTTTGCTTCGGGCCGCTGAAAATAGGCAAAGTCCTGCCCAAGCGGTAACCCCGCCAAAAGCTCGGCGTGCTCCAAGGGGAGATTGGTTAAATTGGTCCAACCTTCTGGCCCTGTTTTTGAAAAACGGATCGGTAAAATCATGAAAATCTGCCTTGTTTGGGGTTCAAAAACGGGGCTAAAAGGTGCGCCGCACTGTTCCGAACTTTACCCAGTCAAGGGTGAGGACGACAAGTGATAAGATTTCTCTCAGCGTAACTTAAAGTTAACAAAGGTTTGCTCCGATGCGAAAATGGCGATCACTTACAGCCCTGCGCGCCTACGAAGTTACGGCGCGCACTGGCAGCATCTCAACCGCAGCCACTGAGTTGAATGTCACGCGTCCCGCCATCAGTAAACAAATTGCACTGCTAGAGAAAGACATTGGCTGCGCGCTGTTTGAGCGAACCGGCAACAGAATTCGCATGACGCAAGCGGGGCAAGAGCTTTACCTGGGACTGAAGCAGGCCTTCGATTTGATTTCCTCAACCGCTGAAAGCGTCGCGCGCCGCGCGGGTCAGGGCCAGCGCGTGCGCGTGTTGGTGTGCAGGGATTTCGCCTCTGGCTGGCTGGCTGGGCAGGTGGGCGCATTTTTAGTGGCCAATCCGGGCCTTTCGGTCGAAATAACAGCTGAGAAAAACGGCAATTTTCGGCACGCAGAGGACTTTGATTTCCGCATCTTTTATGGGATGCATGGGCAACATCTCAACGGTTCTCTTATCGAGAGCGAACTGTGCCGATGGATTGATATTCCGGTGTGTACCCAAGAATTCGCGCAACGCTATCTTCGCCCGGGCCAGTGTGTCGCAGAGGCGCCGTACTTGGTCGACAACAACTACGATGTTTGGGACGAGTGGTGTCGGTATGCAGGTTTTGATGCGGGCGGTGAACGCCTTCACCGCACGTTGTTCAATGAAACAACGATGTGCGTTTCGGTAGCTGCCTCCGGTGGCGGTCTGACCATAGGCGACAGTTTCCTGACGCTGCCAATGGTTCGGCTCGGCGAACTGACAGTGCCGTTCAGTACGGGGGTAGAGAGTGCGCAGACCTATTCTTTGTTCTCGTCCGACAGCGTCGGTCGATCAACGGCTGCAACGCGCTTTGAGCAGTGGCTACGCGCTTCTGTTTTGAAGTACCAATCTACCGTCCTTGAACAGCTGGCACTGCGCGGTATTCGCGTCGTTGAAAGGCTGTCTTCTGATTGATCTTGAAAGCGCAGTTTGCCTCTCACGTTGGGACGCTCCAACTACCCTGTGGATTTTGTGGCTGCAAGTGAATCCAGCCAGCCCCGATGCGGTTGAATTCCCTATCCGTCGATCCGATCAGCACGCCAAAAACAAAGAACAAAAAACACTATGGCGAGATCGGTGAAACGCGTCATGTCAGTGGCAACAGCGCTTATGCCAACGCTGCGGGGCAGGGCTGCGCCAGTGACCACTCAAGAACGGGAAAGTCAGCACATTTGCGGCAAAAGACGCTGAACAAGCTCTCAGGTAGCCACTAACGAGGGGCTTGTGATGCTCAAAACCTGGGCAATATCATTCTTTTTACGTTTAGATTTCCTATGCGTACGCTCTGGCGGCAATCTGCCTGTGCTTTGGGCGTCTTTAAAATCAGCGCATGAACCGTCCCCTCTTGACCCCCGCGCTGTCGCCTGAAGATTTCAGGGCCTGGTACTGGCTCAAAAAGGAATTGCAGGCCTTTTGCAGTGCACAAGCCCTGCCCACATCGGGCAGCAAAGAAGACCTGAGTGGGAGGGTGCTGGCGCATTTGTCGGGCGAGCTTATGCCGACCACCCCCAAGGCCAACCCATCCGCCCCGCGCAGCGCCATGCCGCAGACTCTGACGCCAGACACGGTCATCGGCCCGGGCTGGCGCCTCAATGAAGACTTGCGGGCCTTTTTTGTAGCCCACACCACCTCCGCTTTCCGTTTCAATCAGGCCCTGCGTGACCTGTTCAAAAACCCGCAAGGCCAGACGCTGGCGCAGGCGGTGGCCGTGTACCAAACCAGCCTGACGCAGGGGCCTTCGCCCATTAAGCGGCAATTCCAGTTCAACCAGCACATCCGCGATTATTTCGAGCAGCATCCCGGCGCCACCCGCGCTCATGCGCTGCAAGCCTGGCAACACAAACGCCAGACGCCGGACGCCCTTGTTTTTTCTGCCCATTCCGAATGCAACCCCTGACCTACACCCGCGCCCAAGCGCGAACCGAGATCCTGAAAACCCGCATCGCCATTCTCGACGGGGCCATGGGCACCATGATCAACGCCTCAAACTGACCGAAGCCGACCACCGTGGCTCTGGCGGCTCCAGTCCCAACGAGCATGTGCATTTTCATGTGTGCGCGGTTGACGGTGTGTTTGAGCAAGCGCCGAGCGAGGGCGACGCTGATGCCGGCGTTGACACCGATACCCAAGCTGTGGACGACGGTCAATCCTCACCCCGTCAAGTGATTTTTCATCCGGCCAGCGGCATCGATGAGACCGCCGTGGCCCATGTGCAGGCCATGCAGCGCACGACCTCGCAGCACTGGAGCTGATCAACCGCATTGCGGCCCTAGTGCCACCATCGCGTATCACCTCGGCACGCGGGCCGCCGCTGTGGGATGACGGTGATGCGCAAGATGATGAGGGTGTGCAAGTTGAACCAGACTGGGATCTGGCAGCGTAAGCGTCTCCAGACTACGAGGTGGCCCAGCGCGCCAATTGGGGAGCGAATGCTTCGGCGATTTCGCTGGCGTTTGGTGCCAAAAAGCCCGTGCCATACTTGCCTCGATGCGGTTGAAATTCCTAGCCGCTGATTCCAACATCGGGGTTGTTTCGTGAACACTGATTTAGCTTATCCATCGTTAGCTTCCCTTGTGAATGGGGCCTCGTGGTCAATGGCTTCCAAGATGTTGATGCTCTATGGCGCCGCCATGTGGCTGGCTTTTGGACTGACCTACCTTTTGTCACTCAATGATGCGCGCACCCTGCGCGAGGTGGGCATCTGGCTCAAACCCATGAAATTCATGGCCGCGACCGCTTTGTTTGCCTGGACCACTGTCTGGCTCACCGAAGGATCAAGCACCGCAGTGGCACAGGGCTCGGCTTATCCAGGCATTTGCGCATTGATTGTGGTGACGTCTTTATTTGAGGTGGCGTACATCACCTACCAGGCGTCCCAAGGCGCCGCCTCCCACTACAACACCAGCGACCGCTTGCACGCCCTGTTGTTTGGGGTGATGGCTTTGGCGGCTGTTGGACTCACCGGATCACAGGCCTGGCTGGCTTGGGAGATTGTCTCAACACGGGTAACCGCCGGACTTTCTGTCACCACATGGGGCGTCGTGCTGGGCTTGACGTTGACGTTTGTTCTTTCAACAGTCAGCGGATTTTTGTTGGGAGGGAATCAGCCCCCTGCGGGGCCGGGACTGCCCTGGGTGGGCTGGCACCTGTCCCAAGACATTCGCCCCTCCCATTTTCTGGGCGTGCATGCGCAGCAACTAATTCCCTTGTGGGGGATTTTTGCGGATCGATTCTGCGGCGCCTACGCGGGTCATGCGCTGGGTGCAGGAACCCTGATTTACCTGCTGGCTTGGAGCGCTCTAACGTGGACAGGTTTGAGCCACTAGCACTCAATTCCTAAATCGAATGGATCGCCATGCGATTACCGCCGGCTTTTTCGCACCTGAATCAGCAGATACACCACCACCCCTAGATTTATCAAGTTCCAGGCCAGGCCGTTCAGGAAGGCCGCATGGTAGGAGCCGGTCCAGTCGAACACGGCGCCCGACATCCAGCCCCCGAGCGCCATGCCCACCATGGTGGCCATCAGAATGGTGCCAATGCGGGCGCCGGCCTGCGACGGGCTGAAATACTCGCGCACGATCAGGCCATAACAGGGCACGATGCCGCCTTGAAAAAGGCCGAACAGGCCTGACACGATGTACAGCGGCACAAGGCCATCAAACGGCAGAAACAGCAGCAGGGCGACACCCTGCAACACCGAGCCCAGCAGCAGCGTTCGCAGGCCCCCAATGTGGTCAGAGATCCAGCCCGACACCAGGCGGCTGATGATGCCCAGGCCCATCATCAGCGACAGCATCTCGGCGCCGCGGGCCGCACCAAAGCCCAGGTCGGTGCAATACGCCACGATGTGCACCTGCGGCATGGCCATGGCAACGCAGCAGCCGAGCCCGGCCACCGACAACAGCAACTGCAGGCGGCCGGGGGACTGCCCCAGCGGCTGGCGCGGATCGGACACGCCCAGGAACCGAGCCGAACGCAGCGGCGGCGCTGCACGGGCCGCGTCGTCGCTCAGCGCGACCGGCGCCGCACGCCGAAAGCCCAGCGACAACAGGGCCAGGCTCAATAGGCAGAAGACACCGATCCACAAGTAGGTCTGGCGCCAGCCCACGGTTTCAATAAAGTGCTGCATGATCGGCGGCCAGATCGTGCCCGCCACATAGTTGCCGCTCATGCAGATCGCCAGCGCGATGCCCCGGTTGCGCGAAAACCATTGCGAGGTGTCCGCCATCAACGGGGCCATGGTGGCCGAGACGCCGAGCAGGCCAATCAACAAGCCGTGGGCCAGGCTGAACTGCCACAGGTTGCCGGCCAGGCTCGCCGCGATAAAGCCCAGGCCAATGCCGATACCACCGCCCAGCACCACTTTCATCACGCCCAGCCGGTCCGCCAGACGCCCCATCAGGATGCCGCCAATGCCAAAGCCAATCAGCGTGGCGGTGTAGGGCAAGGAGGCATCGGCGCGCACCACCCCAAAGTCCAACTGAACCGCCGGCAGGACAACCGAAGGCGCATAGATGCCCACCCCTCCGATCGTCATTACCAACAGGGCTGCCACCAGGCGCGCCCAGGCATAGGGCGACTCGATCTGCGGCGCAGGCGTAAGGGGCGTTTGTAAGCCGGCCATTTAGGAGCCCGACCTAAGCCGCCGGGGCCCAATGGTGCAAGGCTTGCGTGAGCAGCACAGACAACACCGACACCTCAGTGACATCAATCGCATCGGCGTTTGCACCTAGCCAGCCACTTTACGGGCCGCATGGGCCGCTATGCGGGCTTCGATAATGTCGCGGTTTTTGTTGGCGTAGACGTCACCGCGTTTGGCGGCCTTGTTGTAGTACATCAGCGCGCGGGCGTCGTCTTGTTCAACCCCATGCCCATGGTCGAACATAAAGCCCA
>JBIKZP010000360.1:0-3407 GCA_044354655.1 Rhodoferax sp.
GATTTTCTGGGGACGCAGGTGGCGCATGAATCGTCGCTCGAGCAACTGGAAGATGCCTACCAGGCTGAAGGTGAGGATGAAGTAGATGACTGCGGCCACGCCGAAGGATTCTGTGATCAGCAGGTAATTGGCGTAGACGTCGCGGGCCACACGAGTGATGTCTACCAGCGTCACCGCGCTGGCGATGGCCGTCGCGTGCATTAGCCCGATGACTTCATTGCTGTACTGGGGCAGAGCCCGGCGCAAAGCGCTGGGCAAAAGAATGCGGCGGTAAAGCGTGATGCCCCTAAGGCCATAGCTGCGTGCAGCCTCAATTTCCCCATAGGGCGTGGACCGAAGAGCGCCGGCAAATATCTCTGTCGTATAGGCGGTCGAATTAAGCGTGAAGGCCAGCCAGGCGCAGAACCACGGGTCACGAAAAGCAACCCAGACGACGCTTTGACGTACGGCTTCGAACTGCGCCAGTCCATGGTAAATCAGAAAGAGCTGCACCAGCAACGGCGTACCACGCAACACATAGGTGTACAGCCACACGGAACGCGACAACCAGTGGTACGACGAGATACGCGCCACGGCCAGTGGAACCGAAAGCACAAAGGAGGTGACCAACGCAATGGCCAGCAAGGTCAGGGTGGTGCGGATACCGTGCACATACTGAGGAAGGCTGTCGATGATGATCTGCCACTCCATCAGAACTGCGCCATTCGCACGCCTACGCTGAATCGCCTCTCCAGGCGAGACAACAAGAAAATGGACATACTGGTCAAGACCAGATAGATCAGGGCTATCGCCATGTAAAAGGTGAAGGGCTCCCGAGTGCTGGCAGCGGCCAGTCCAGCCCGGTTCACCATGTCATCCAGACCAATCAGCGAAACCAGTGCCGAGGCTTTAAGCATGATCAGCCAGTTGTTGGAAAAGCCCGGTATGGCATGACGCATCATCTGGGGCAGCACGATGCGGCGCAGCACCTGCGAGCGCGTCAGAGCAAACGCCAAGCCGGCCTCTTTCTGGCCGATTGGCACCGCCAAAATCGCTCCTCGGAACGTCTCAGTCAGGTAGGCACCAAAGATGAATCCAATGGTGATCACGCCCGCGGCAAACGGTGGAATGTCAATGTATCCCCAACCCTGCACCTCGGCCAGACGGTTGATGGCGATCTGTCCGCCGTAGAAGATGAGCAGCATGAGCACCAATTCGGGCAAGCCCCGGATCAGGGTGGTGTAGATCTGTGCCAGCCAGCGTGCTGTGCGCGAGCGCGACAGCTTGGCGGTGGCGCCAGCCAGCCCGAACAGGCAGGCCAGCGCCAGCGAGGCTGCCGAGACCTGCAGGGTCAGCAGTAGCCCGCCCAGGATGGCTGGAAGGTAGCCGTGCAGCATCCGTTCATTCGCCGCGAATGTTCACGTCAAAGTACTTGTCGTTGATCTTCTTGTAGGTCCCGTTGACGGTAATTGTCTTGAGGGCGGCATTGATCTTGTTGCGCAGACTGTCTTCACCCTTGCGCATGGCCATGCCTACGCCACCACCGTCCTTGGCGCCACCCAGGGTAATCGGTGGCCCGACGCGGCTGTAGCTCTTGCCTTCAGGAGACTTCAGGAACGCGGCCGTGGCAGCCAGCGAGGAACCAAAACCGATGTCTCCGCGGCCGGCAGCCAACTCCATGGTGACTTCCGTCTCCTTAGCCACTTGCAGGATGGTGCTGTCCTTGTAGTTTTCTGCCAAGTGCTTAGCGCGCGGCGTGTTGCGCGTGACGATGATGGTCTTCCCCTTAAGGGCTGCTGGGGTCACCTGGGGGAAGGCGCCGGTCTTGCCGATGAACGCGGAGGGAATGTCGTAGTAGGAGGCGCTGAAGTCGGCCACCCGTTTGCGATCCTCCGTGATGGACATGGAGGCGACGATCAGGTCGAACTTCCTGGCGTTGAGTGCCGGCATCATGCCGTCCCATTCCTGGTTGATCAGCGTGCACTCAGCCTTGATTTCGGCGCAGATGGCCTGTGCGATGTCGATGTCAAAGCCCTCGAACTTGCCATCGGGCGTCATCTTGGAAAACGGGGGGTAATTGCCTTCGACCCCTATACGGATCTTTTCCCAGTTGGGTGCCTGGGCCTTTGCGGCACTCAGGCCCAGGGTGGCAATGATGGCGGTGGCTAGGACGATTTTGCGGTTCATGGAGAACTCCTGTGGTGAAGGGCCCGCGCAAGTGGGCGATAAAAATGTACAGTAATTTACATTCATTTATTATATGAAAAATAAAATACATACCCTTGGTTCACAGGCATGGTCAGGTCGGGGGGCCATAATCGGTCGAATGAGCCCCCGCAAGACAAAGCCCGCCAGCGCAGCTGCCTCGGTCGCCGCGCCACCCGATCATTCATTTGCATCCTCCCAGCTGGGATGCGCCTTGGTGAGCCAGATGGGACAGGCGCGCGGGGCCAACGCGAACATTGCCGAGTTCCTGCTGCGCAACCCGGTGCGCGCCACCGCCCTGGGGATTGAAGAACTGGCAGCGCACATCCAGACGTCCACCGCATCGTTGAGCCGCTTTGCGCGGGTCATGGGCTACGAGGGGTTTGCAGCGCTGCGCGCAGGTATGGCGAAGGCCCTGCAGGACGCGCTGGAACCAGTGTTCTATCCGGTCGAAAAGCTGCGCGGGGCCCTGCAGCGCCCGCCGTCGGGCGGCGGCAACCCGGTGCAGGCCGAGGGCTTGCAGGCCACACAATCGAATGTGCAACTGGCCGTAGCGGGCATCAGCCCGGAGCGGCTTGATGCCATCTCCCGCCGCATCCTGGGCGCACAGTCGGTCTACACGCTGGGCTTTGGAATCAGTTCGCATCTGGCGGCCATGCTGGCGCTGGACATTCAACCGTTTTGCGTGCAGTGCATCAACGTGGTCGAATACGGTGGCACCGAAGTGGCGGCCGGCCGGCTGATGAACATCGGCAAGAAGGACCTGCTGCTGGCCATCTCATTCCCTCGCTACGCCAGCGACGCGGTTACGCTCACCCAGTACGCGCGTGACCGCGGTGCGCACATTGTTGCGCTCACCGACTCCGTGGCTTCTCCCTTGGTAGCGTTGGCTGATGACGTGCTGCTGGCCCCCTGCAGTCACCCTGTACTCTCGAGCAGCTATGCCGCTGCGGTCGTGGTGGCCGAAGCGCTGGTGGCAAGCCTCATGGTAGGTGGGAACAACCATGTGGAGCAGGCAGCGAAGCTGACCGAGGCCATCTCCGCTTACCTATACAGCGAACGCAGCGCCCCTTCCCATGCCCGCCCTACCCGGCATGGGCCGGCCCGCTCATGAAAGGCAGGTAGTAGGGGGTATGTTCTGCCCCGGCAGAAGAATATTAAAAATCTTCATTGCTACAAATCTCCCAGATTGAGACGGTGAGCTGTTCAGAGCCAATTAGCTG
>JBIKZP010000361.1:0-3400 GCA_044354655.1 Rhodoferax sp.
GCACAGCCAACAGCAGCCGCCCAACGGTTGGTCACCGTGCCGCCCGGCCCTGCGGCGCGCAGCCCCTTACTGTCTGCCAACGACTGGGGCACGATTGGCCTGCTTCAAACGCCTACGGCGCGCATGGGTGCACAGGGCGAAGCGCGCTTTCATTTCAGCCGTGTTTATCCTTACGAACGCACCAACGTGTTTGTGCAGCCTTTTGATGCGCTGGAGGCGGGCTTTCGCTACAGCAATATTCTCAATCGCTTGTATGGTCCCGCCGAACTGTCGGGCACGCAAAATTACAAAGACAAAAGCCTCGACATCAAGTTGAGGCTGCTTGAAGAAAGTACTTACCGGCCACAAGTTGCGGTAGGCTTCATAGACGCTAGTGGAACGGGCCTTTTCTCCAGTGAGTTCTTGGTGGCCAACAAACGTTTTGGGGGCCTAGATGCGAGTTTGGGATTAGGCTGGGGCTACCTGGGCGCCAGCGGCAACATCAAAAACCCTTTTTCTTTGTTAAGTTCAAGTTTCAACACCCGGGGCTCATGGGCGGGCAGCGGGGGTCAGTTCAACACCCAGTCGTTTTTTCGCGGCCCAGCAGCGGTCTTTGGCGGGGTTCAATACCAGCCCTGGGACAACTGGGTGTTCAAAGCTGAATACGATGGCAACAACTACCGTAACGAGCCACAAGGCAACAATCGCACCCAGCCAACCCCCTTCAATTTTGGCTTGGTGTACCGCCCAAGTCCTTCGGTCAATCTGTCTGTTGGGGTGGAGCGCGGCAACACCGTGATGGTGGGCTTGACGCTGCACACCTCGCTGCCGCGCCTGGGGGCGCCCAAAGTGTCTGATGCACCCACACCCAAAATTTTTGCCTTATCGCCAAAGCCAGAAGCGCCCCAGTGGACAGGTACAGCCGCAGATATCAATGACATGAGTGGCTGGGGCGTGCAAACAATCAGCCGCAAGGGCAGCCGCTTACGGGTTGTCTTGGAGGGCACCTCTGGTGCGCACTGGAACGACCGCATCGAGCGCATCGTCACGGTGTTGCACCGCGACGCCCCCGCCTCCGTCGATGGTTTCGAGCTCATCCTGACCGAGCAAGGCGTCGTGCTTGCTGAGCAGCATATTCAGCGAGACGCGTGGCTACAGGCCAACACGACGTTCAGGCCGCCATCACAGCGTGCGCCAGCCATCGTGGCACATGCGCCCAGTAGTCAATCCAACAGTGCCCCCACCCGAGACACCGAGGAAAAGGTTTGGGCGCCAACACCCGCCCGATTTGGCTATGCCATCGTGCCCAGCTGGCAGCAAAATATTGGCGGCCCCGACGGGTTTTTACTCTTCAAGGCCGGTGTGTCGGTGCCTATGCAATGGAAATTGGCCAGCAATGTCTCAATCTCGGGTGCCGTCAGCCTGAACCTTCTGGACAATTTTGACAACTTCAAATACACCGCACCCAGCAACTTGCCCAGGGTCAGAACCCACTTGCGAGAGTACATGACCGAGTCGAAATTGAATGTACCCAATTTGCAGTTGACTCATTTTGGACAATTGTCAAACAACCAGTTTTACAGTGTTTATGCCGGTTACCTTGAAAGCATGTACGCGGGCGCAGGGGGCGAGTGGATGTACCGGCCTTGGCACAGCCCGTTTGCCTTGGGTGTCGATGTGAACCGCGTGCAACAAAGAAACTTCGATCAGTTGTTTGGCTTTGACCGTGCCGGCACGCAGACCGGCTACCGCGTCAACACCGGGCATGCGTCGGTGTATTGGGACACCGGTTGGCAGGCCGTCCACCTCAAACTGAGCGCGGGGCGCTACCTTGCCGGAGACCTGGGGGCCACCCTGGATGCCAGCAAAACATTTGACAATGGGGTATCGGTCGGCGCTTGGGCCACCAAAACCAACGTGTCAGCAGAACGATTTGGTGAAGGCAGTTTCGACAAGGGTTTGTATCTGCGCATTCCCTTTGACGTCATGACCACCAAACGCAGCAGCAGCGCGGCCTATTTGGCCTACAACCCGCTGACGCGAGATGGCGGCGCTCGGCTCAACAGAAACTTCACCCTGCACGGCGCCACCACCGCACGCAGTCAGCGTGATACGGGCTTTGCACC
The DNA here is from genome assembly GCA_044354655.1 of Rhodoferax sp. GTDB lineage: Bacteria > Pseudomonadota > Gammaproteobacteria > Burkholderiales > Burkholderiaceae_C > Rhodoferax. The sequence continues at coordinate 2,106 of JBIKZP010000361.1, forward strand.
CGCCGAACGCAACGCTTTCAACCTATCCCCCTAAAAGAGCATGCCCTTCAAAATTTGACTCACCTCCGTGATATAGTTGCCTTTTTAAAAAATTCTTTAAGTAATTTTTTTAGATTTATTAACGTAAAACAAGTTGATTAGTCTTGCTGAATACCGCATAGAAGTCTTAAAACTTATTAATGCTGAATCAATAAAACCCTACTAATTTAAATTGATTAAATAGTATTAGTTTTTAATAACTTAATTTTTTTTATTGCTGTGCCAAAGCATATAGCCATCATCATGGACGGTAACCGTCGCTGGGCAAAAGCACGCTTTTTGCCTGTTGCACTGGGCCATGCAGCCGGGGCACGACGTGTGCGTGAGGTGGTGCAGGCCTGCTCAAACCGGGGGGTGCGCTTTATCACCCTATTTGCTTTCAGTACCGAAAACTGGCAACGCCCGGCCGATGAAGTCTCCAGCCTGATGGGCCTGCTGGCGCTGTACCTCAACAATGAAGTGAAAAACATGCGCAGCATGGGCGTGCGCTTCAAGGTGGCGGGTGACGTGTCCAAGTTTGACCCACGCATACAAGCCCTGATTGAAGAGGCACAAGCCAGCACCGCCCACAACACCACCATCACCCTCACTGTGGCGGTTAACTACGGTGGCCGCCAAGACATTGTTCAGGCGGTGCAGGCTTGGCAAAACGCCAACCCCAACCTAGCCGCCACCGACATTACCGAGTCTGGCATTTCCCAGCACCTGGGTCTTGCCCACGCGCCAGACCCCGATTTGATGATTCGCACCGGCGGTGAGTCGCGCATCAGCAATTTCTTGCTGTGGCAAATGGCCTACACCGAAATGTGTTTCTCCAACGTGTTGTGGCCCAGCTTTTCTGAAAAAGAGCTTGATTCAGCCATTGCCTGGTACCGCACGTGTGAACGCCGTTTTGGTGGCGCCCCTGTCGAATTAGCCCATCACGCATGAAGCGCCCTTTTCTCCTATTTAAAAACAACATGTACATGCGCGGTTTCTCTCTCTCTTTGGTTCGATTGACGGCTTGTTTGGCATTGGGCCTAAGCCTTGCAGCGCAGGCGCAAAGCCCTGTGAGCATGTTGACGACTGACAAGGCCGGTGGCGCTGCAGCGCAGACAGCCACCGAACCCAACTTGCAGACGCTACGCAACGCCCCCGCTGCCCTGGGTGTTCCAAACACCTCAAACAAAGCTCTGCCTGGCCAGCTCGCGCAACCGGCACTAACTGCAAACCTTCCTGCCCCCCTCGCCCCGCTCGAGCCCATCCAGTTTCAAGCC
>JBIKZP010000362.1:0-3398 GCA_044354655.1 Rhodoferax sp.
GCCGCCGGCAACAATCATGCCCTTGTAGCGTTCCAGCATGGCGGGAACTTGTTCGCTCTGATCCGGGTGGATCATGAGGATGATTTCGTAATGACGCATTGATACTCCTTGTGGATGGCCCAAACCGGGCATAAAGAAGCCACCCTCAGCGTCTAATTGAGGTGTGGCAAGGTGAGCCCGACATTATGCCATAGCCAAACCTGACGACCCTTCACCGGCTTTCTTGAGGCTGAGGGCGTGACAGCAAACTCACCAATACCGTGACCAGCACGCCCCCCATCACGCCAAACAAGCCGGCGGATACGGGCTGGATACCCCACCAAAGTCCTGAATCACTCAGCCCCAATGCAGCTCTTACCGGGACCGCATTGATGGCCATGTAGTAAATCGTCAACCCGAGCCCTGCCAACATGCCGCAAGTTGCCGCAGCACGGCTGGTTCTTGACCAGAAGATACCCAGCACCATCGCCGGCACAAAGGCAGCACCCGCCAGAGAAAATGAAGCAGAGACCAAGTACAAAATATCAGCAGGTCTTTGCGCAGCCACGTACGCAGCCGCCAGCGCCACCAGCAGCAGGGCAAATTTGGACAACATCACCCGGCGTACTTCGCCAGGCTTGTCGCTCTCTCCCTTGTAAAAAAAATCATGCGCCAAGGCGTTGCCAATGGTCAGCAGCAGGCCGTCGGCCGTGGAAAGTGCTGCAGCCAAGCCACCGGCAGCGACCAGGCCGGAGATGACGTAAGGCAGACCGCCCAACTCCGGCGTGGCCAGCATCACAATATCGGCCCCCAGTTTGAGTTCGGCAAACTGCAGAATATGGTCGCCGTTCACGTCATTCACAGAAATCAGGGTTGGGTCCACTTTGGCCCACTGTGCGATCCAGGCAGGCAAGGCATCAAAGTTTTGCCCCACCAACTGGCTCATGATCTCAAACTTGACCAGCACCGCCAACGCGGGCGCCGAGAGGTAGAGAATAGCGATGAAAAACAGTGACCAGGCCACCGATGTACGGGCCTCCCCCACGGTGCGCGTGGTGTAAAAACGGGTCAAGAGGTGGGGCAAACCAGCCGTGCCCACCATCAGGCAAAACATCAGGGCCAGAAAATTACGGCGAGATAAATCCACCGCTGTGGCGTCCACCTCCTGGAGCCTGGCCTCACCTTCAAAAGGGGTGGCGTGGCGCGGCATGCCGCCCAGGGGTTTGGCCCGGTCCAAATTCTCTTGACGGGCTTTTGTCCAACGCTCACGGGCACTGGCGGCATCCTTGGGCAAGGCCGCCAATTCGCGCCTGGCGGCGACCACAAGAGATTCTTCCGACCGGCGCTCGTTCAAGAGCCGAATTTTTTCCCGTAACTCATGCCGATCAGTATCCAGTGCTGCCTGGACATTGCGCAGCTTGACCTCGTAGGCCAGCGCGCGCCGGGCGTACTCTTGGATCACTTCCTGCTCAGCAGGCGAGTTCATCAACTGCATTTCCAAGTCGGCAATTTTTTGCAGCTGCTGACCGTAAACAAACGGTGCGGCCGGATTACCCAGTTGCTTATAGGCCAGCCAGGACACGGGGATCAGGAAAGCCAGAATCAGCACCACGTACTGGGTCACCTGGGTCCAGGTGACTGCGCGCATACCGCCTAAAAACGAGCAGACCAGCACCCCACCCAAGCCCAACAAAATGCCAATCTCGAACTGCACACCGGTCAGGCGCGAGGTGATCAGGCCCACGCCATATATTTGTGCCACCACATAAGTGAAGGAACACAGCACCGCGGCAAAAGCGGCAATCATGCGGGGCCAGCGACCGCCAAATCGCAAGCCAAAATAGTCTGGAATGGTGTACAAGCCCAACTGCCGTAAATAGGGTGCAACCAGCAAGGCCAGCAGGCAAAAACCGCCTGTCCAGCCCAACACATAGACCAGCCCGCCGGTTTGTGCATATGTCCCAGAAAAACCCTGCAAATAAAGACCGCCGGCCATACTGATAAAGGAGGCTGCGCTCATCCAATCGGCGGCGGTAGCCATTCCGTTGTAAAACGCCGGAATTTTTCGGCCTGCCACGTAATACTCCTCGGCATCCGAGGTGCGCCCGTAAATTCCTATAACCGCATACAAAATGACGGTGGCAAGAAGAAAGATACCGCCAATCCAACTCTTCTTCAGGCCCCATTGTTCGGCCACGGCTAAAGCCAGTAAAAACAACAGCAATAGCAGTACATAAGCAGCAAATCGGCGGTGCAGACGCCGTTTGTAGGCTGAAAACACCAGATCATCGGGCAACCCGTGGGCTTCACGCCGGTTGGCAAACCATGCAAAGAACACCACGATGGCAATGAACACCAGCACACTGCCCTGCGCCGACAACCAATAACTTAAGGGCCATCCGGCAACAATCTGTTGCAGGTCGCGGGCAAAGAAGGCAACGCCAAATGAAAAGACAAACCACAACGCCAACAGGCAACCATGCAAAAGGTAGCCACCTGGGAGGTGGCTAACTTGCTTGGAACCGGTTGGACTTTGGGCTTGGCTCAACATCCTTGCATCATGACTGAAGTCAACGTCACACGCTCTAGGTGTTTGCTAGAAGGGTGCCTGTCTTGGCAGGGTCAGGGCTTGGCTAGAGCTTGCCAGGTAGAGATAACAGAGTCGGGATTCAGGGAAATTGAAGTAATGCCCTGGGACACCAGCCATTTGGCAAAGTCGGGGTGATCGCTGGGGCCCTGCCCGCAAATACCCACGTACTTGCCCTGGTCCTTGCAGGCTTGAATAGCCATGCTGATCAGGGTGGTTACAGCGGGGTCGCGCTCGTCAAAATCAGCCGCCAGCACTTCCAGCCCGGAATCACGGTCCAGCCCCAGCGTAAGTTGGGTCAGGTCGTTGGAGCCAATCGAGAAGCCATCAAAGTACTCTAAAAAATCTTTGGCCAAAATCGCGTTACTGGGGATCTCGCACATCATGATGATGCGCAAACCGTTCTCCCCGCGCTTCAGACCGTGGGCTGTCAACATCTCGGTCACTTTTTTGGCCTGCGCCAGTGTGCGAACAAAAGGCACCATGATCTCGATATTGACCAGACCCATGTCCTCGCGCACACGCTTGAGCGCCTCGCATTCCATGGCAAAAGCCTCGCCAAACTCGGCGCTGATGTAACGTGCTGCCCCGCGGAAACCCAGCATGGGGTTTTCTTCTTCTGGCTCGTAGCGGCTGCCGCCAATGAGTTTGCGGTACTCATTGCTCTTGAAGTCTGACAAGCGAACAATCACTGGCTTGGGCCAGAAGGCCGCGCCGATGGTGGCAACCCCTTCAGCCACCCGGTCCACATAAAAAGCCCGGGGCGACGCATGGCCGCGGGCCACGGATTCCACCGCTTTTTTGAGATCGGCGTCAATATTGGGGTAGTCAA
>JBIKZP010000364.1:0-3395 GCA_044354655.1 Rhodoferax sp.
TTGCAAGAAAGTACCTACAAATCAGCGGGCTCTGTGCACGGATGTGCCTTGTTTTGTGGTGAGAAAATGCTGATGTTCATCGAAGATGTTGGCCGTCACAATGCTATCGACACGATTGCAGGCTGGATGTGGATGCAAGACGCGCTGGCCATGCGGGGCGACGACAAAGTGTTTTACACCACCGGCCGCCTCACCAGCGAAATGGTGATCAAGTCGGCGCAAATGGGCGTGCCCATCGTGGTGTCGCGCAGCGGCATCACCCAAATGGGTTTTGATGTGGCCAAGCGCATTGGCTTGTGCACCATCGGACGAGCGACCAACAAACGTTTTCTTTGCTACACCCACCCCGAGCACTTAATCATGCAACCGGAATTGGCCCGTGTGCGTTTGAGCGCGGCTCTCTGAGCACACCAAGCAGTCAGTTTTATCCAACCAGCAAGCCGCTGTGCGCGGCAACATGGCGGCGCCAATCCTTGTCCTTGGCAAGTGACAAAGCGGCTTCCAAGGCCCTTGAGGGTCGGGCTTGGGCGTGCGACATAAACCCAATAGGGGTGCGAATGTCCGGACTCGTCAGGGGCAAGGCTTCAAGTTCACGGTAGCTGCGCACCGCCCCAACAAGTGCCCCCGGCAAGACACTGCACACATCGCCGGCCACCACACTCAGCGCCATGGTCAGTATCGAGTTGGTCTCTATCGCGGGTTGAATGGACACGCCTGCCGTGATGAAGGCGGCATCCACGATAGCGCGGTTGTGCATTTCTGGGATCAGCAAACACAGCGGGTGTTTGCCAGCTTCTTGCCACGTCATGCCTTGACCTATTTGCAAACCGTCAGGGTGTGGCGTGGCCGCACGGCGTAGTAAAAAATAGTGTTCTGTATATTGCTCAACCAACAACAAGCGTGGGCTATTTAACGCCATTCGTTCTGAGTAACCCAAGGCCAAATCTATCGAAAGATCTCCAAGTCCTTTCTCCAGATCAGCAGAACTCAGAGACAAGACAACAGGAAGAATACCGGGATAGCGCGCCTTCAACATGGCCGCAAAACGCGCCACCACGGGAACTGCCGTGGGGACTGAACCAATACGCAAGGGGCCACGCGGTACATGCACATCACTCTTGAGCGATTGCTCCAAAACTGCATGTTCATGGAGTATCAAATGCGCGGATGCCAGCACCCGCTCACCCTCAGGCGTGAAGCCAGCAAACGCCCGGTTGCGCTTGACGATAACGACTTTGAACTCGGCCTCCAGCGCGCGCAAGGCGTTGGACAAAGCAGGCTGCGTGATGTGGCAGGCCGCCGCAGCCCGGCCAAAGTGGCGGTGTTCATGCAGTGCCACCAGATAACGAAGCGAAGACATCAGGTTCATGGCATGACGTCCGGGCTGGGCTACTGGGTAAGCGGGTTATCAGGAAGCGGGGCTTGGGATCAACGGTGCGGGGGGCGCCAATCAGGTGTCTTTGGAAATCTTGATGGAGGGGAACTTGGACGAGAAGTCCTTGTTCTTGGCCGCGATCGAAATAGCCACTTTGCGGGCCACCGCTTTGTAGATAGAGGCCACCTCACTGTCGGGGTCTGACACCACGGTGGGCTTGCCGTTATCGGCCTGCAGGCGAATCTGCATGTTCAGGGGCAAGGCGCCCAGGTAGTCCATGGCGTAGTCCGCGGCCATTTTCTTACCGCCGTCGGCGCCAAAAATATGCTCTATGTGGCCGCAGTTGCTGCACACATGGACCGCCATGTTTTCCACAATACCCAAAATAGGTACGCCCACTTTTTCAAACATCTTGATGCCCTTCTTGGCATCCAGCAAAGCAATATCTTGCGGCGTGGTGACCACTACCGCACCGGTCATGGGCACGCGCTGGCTGAGCGTGAGTTGAATGTCGCCGGTGCCGGGGGGCATGTCGACGATCAGGTAGTCCAGGTCGCGCCAGTTGGTTTGGCGCAGCAACTGTTCCAGCGCCTGGGTGGCCATGGGACCGCGCCAGATCATGGCCTCGTCTTGCGCCACCAGAAAGCCAATGGACATCACCTGCACGCCGTAATTTTCCATCGGCTCCATGGTCTGGCCGTCCAGGGTATCGGGCTTGCCGTTGATGCCCATCATCATGGGCACGCTGGGGCCGTAAATATCGGCATCTAACAGGCCCACGCTGGCGCCCTCGGCGGCCAGCGCCAGTGCCAGGTTGACCGCCGTGGTGCTCTTGCCCACACCGCCCTTGCCCGACGCGACCGCCACAATGTTTTTCACCTTGGGCAGCAGCTGCACACCCCGTTGCACCGAGTGCGGCACAATTTTCATGAGCATGTTGACCGACACGTTGTTCACGCCCACAACAGTTTTTGCTGCGGCAATCAGGTCACGCCGCATCGCCGCCATCTGGCTTTTGGCGGGGTAGCCCAGCTCCACGTCAAAGGCCACATCACCGTCGGTGAGGCTCAGGTTTTTGATTGATTTGGAGGACACGAAATCGCGTCCGGTATTGGGATCGAGCACTCCGGTGAGTGCGTCCATCAACATTGCTTCAGTCACGGCCATGGGTTGCTCCTTTGGGGGTGTAGTCTAGCGAAGCTGGCTTGACCTTCATTTTTTAGGCACATCGGCAACTCTGGCAGCCCGCATAATTGATTCATGCCTGCCCAATCCACGCCGACCACACCAGCCATGCCAGACCCCGCTGAAACTACTGAAACGGCTGCTGAAACTGCTGCCAGTTCAGCCCCGGTCACTGGCCTGTTGCTGACTGGTGGTGGCGCCCGCGCCGCCTACCAGGTGGGCGTGCTCGAAGCCATCGCCGACCTGCGCCGTAGCGCGGGGGTGGCTGCAGGCGTGAACCCTTTTCCCATCATCACCGGCACCTCCGCTGGCGCCATCAACGCCGCCGCGCTGGCCTGTGGCGCCGATGACTTTGATGCCAGCGTGCGCCGTATTGTTGAGGTCTGGAAAAACATCCATGCCGCCCAGGTCTACCGCGCCGACTCCTTGAGCCTGCTGCGCACTGGCGCGCGCTGGGTCACCCTGCTGTCGCTGGGCTGGGTGCTGGCCAAATGGCGCCGCATCAAACCGCGCTCGCTGCTTGATAACAGCCCGCTTAAATTTTTGCTCAACGAGATGGTGCCGCTGGAGCGGCTGCCAGAATTGCTGCAACAAGGGCATATGCAGGCCTTGGCCATCACGGCGTCAAGCTACAGCTCGGGCGAGCACATCACGTTTTTTGAGGGCTTGGCCCACCTCAAACCCTGGGCGCGTTCGCAGCGCCGAGCCACGCCTGGCCGCATTACCCTGGCGCATTTGCTGGCCTCGTCGGCCATTCCGTTTGTGTTTCCAGCCACCGCCCTGCCGCTGGACGGCCACACCGAATACTTTGGCGATGGCTCCATGCGCCAGACCG
>JBIKZP010000363.1:0-3395 GCA_044354655.1 Rhodoferax sp.
ACTGCCCCCCGGCAGCACCTTGGCAGAAACCCGAGCCGTGGCGGAGCAGGCGCGTCTGGCCAGCATGCAGATACCACACGTCAAAAGCGTCTTCAGCTCTATTGGTGGTGGCTCCAGCGGTGACGCCTTCGCGCCAGGGGCTTCTGCCGAAGCGCGCCGTGCCGTGCTGACCCTGATCACCTCGCACCGCGATGAGCGCAGCGACTCCATGGCCGACATTGAAGCGCAACTGCGCCAGCAACTGGGCAATATTGCGGGCGCCCGCTTCACCGTAGGACCACCCGACAGCGGGGTGAAGATGCAACTGGTGCTCAAGAGCGATGACCCGGTGGCCCTGTTGGCCACCGCCCAAACCGTGGTGCGCGAGCTGCGTACCTTGCAGGGCGTGGGCAATGTCGGCTCCAGCGCCTCGTTGGTGCGCCCTGAAATCATTGTGCGTCCGGATGTGGCGCGCGCCGCCGACCTGGGCGTGACCGCTGCCAGCATTGGCGAGACCGTGCGCGTGGCCACGGCGGGCGATTACGACACCAGCCTGTCCAAGCTCAACCTGTCAGAGCGCCAGGTGCCCATTCGCGTCAAGCTGCCCGACGCCGTGCGCGCCGACCTGGCCGCCCTGGAGCGCCTCACCGTGCCGGGCAAGAACGGCCCGGTGATGCTAGGCAGTGTGGCCACCCTCACGCTGGAGAGTGGCCCAGCGCAAATTGACCGCCTGAACCGCAGCCGCAATGTCACGCTGGAGGTGGAGCTGGGACGGCTTCAGTTGGGCGAGGTCAACGCGAAAGCGCGCGCACTGCCAAGCTTGCAAAACCTGCCTGCGGGTGTGCAAATTGCCGAGCTCGGCGACGCCCAGGAAATGCAGGCCCTGTTTGCCAGCTTTGGCATTGCCATGCTGATTGGCGTGCTGTGCATTTACGGTGTGCTGGTGCTGCTGTTTGACGATTTCATGCAGCCCGTCACCATCCTGGCCGCGCTGCCCTTGAGCATTGGCGGCGCCTTTGTGGCGCTGCTGCTGACCGGGCGGGCGCTGTCCATGCCGTCCATGATTGGCTTGATCATGCTCATGGGCATCGTGACCAAAAACTCCATTTTGCTGGTGGACTACGCCATTTTGGCGCGTGAAAAAGGCATGGACCGCTTTGAGGCCCTGGTGGACGCCTGCCACAAGCGCAGCCGCCCGATTGTCATGACCACCATTGCCATGGGCGCGGGCATGATGCCGCTGGCCCTGGGCTGGGGCGCTGACCCCAGTTTCAGGTCGCCCATGGCCATCACCGTGATTGGCGGCCTCATCACCAGCACCTTGCTCAGCCTGTTGGTGGTGCCCGTGGTCTACACCTACATTGACGATCTGGAGCACCTGATCAAACGCCTGGTGGCGTGGCTTAAACGCGCACCAGCCGCCCCCACCCAGCCCTGAGCTGGCAGGCGGCAACGGGTGATTGACCTCAGCCCTGCTGCGCGCCTTCCAGTACCGACGCGCAATTGAGCAGCAGCTTGGGCGACACCACCTGGCCAAAGTGGCTGTCGTTCGGGTCCCAAGGCACCTCCAGCGCATGCTGGTCTTGGTGCAGCCAGTTGGCATAGTCCGGCTGCGCCAGCAGCGCCTGAACCGCCAGCCATTGCGCAGGCTCCACCAGCAACATCAGGCAGCTGTAATCGCTGCAACTGGCCTTGATGAAACTCTCGCCGCCAAACAAGTCATCCACGCGCACCACCTTGGGCATACCCACAATCGCCTCCAGCGCTTTTTGCAACTGCCCCGCCATAACTGCGCTGAGTTGACTGTCGCGGTAACCCAGCAGCAGCAGGGTGCCGCTGTGTTTGTCGCGCACCACGCGGCGCATGCCGGGTTTGGCGCGCGACCAGCTGTCGTCCAGGCTTTGCACCATCTTGATGGCAGCAAACACCGCCAGGCCAAAGGACATGCTGTCAGACAAGTCAATCAGGTAGTTGGTGTAACTGGCCATCAGCAAGGTCAAGCCGCCCATGCCGGACTGGGCCAGCACAAAAATCTTGTTCAGGAACGCCGGCTTGGTGGCAGAGAGCGCCATCCACACCAGCCCCCAAATGGCCAGCAGGTTGATGAGCAGCACCGCCCAATCGGGCAGGATGCGCAGGTAGGTTTTGTGCAGCACATCGTCCAGCGCCGTGGCCAGAATTTCGTTGTCATCTTCCACGGCGGTCACAGCCGTGCCTTTGGTCTGCCCCAAACCGGGCGCCGACAGGCCCAGCACCACAAAAGACTGGGCAAAAACCTTCATCTTTGGGTCGTCCGGGCTGCTGTTGAGCAGGTCTGAAAACGAGATGCGGGTGTAACGCCCCTGCTTGTTGCGCCAGTTCAGCGACATCACCGCGGGCACACCCGCCAGGTCCATCTTTCCCAGCTCTGCCGTGCGCTTGACCAGCGAGGGCAGGCTGAACGTGGCCTCCTCCCAAGTCAGGGGGTATTTGCGCACCACGCCATCGTCATCGGGCTTTTGGTTGGCCACGCCCAGGCGTTCCTGCATGGCCGCAAACATGGGCACGATCGCGGCCAAAGTGGGCGCCTGACCGCCGCCCGCCTGGTCAGCCCCCGCCTTCAACTGGGCACCTGGGAGCTGGGAGACTTTGAGCTGACTCAAGCTGTCATTTTTCGGGTTCAAGCGAATCAGCGGGTAGGCCGTGGTGGGCAACATTTGTGCCGTCACGTCCATGGCGGCATCGGCATCGGCGTTGTTCTTGTCGGGGTCGGACAGCATGACGTTGAACAACACGGCACGGGCGCCAAGGTCGTTTACTTTCTGCAAGCCGTCAGCCAGCACGTCACGCGACCAGGGCCAGCGCCCGTGCTGGGCTGCCAGCGCCGCCAGACTGCGCTCGTCAATGTCCAGAATCACGATCTGGCTGGAGGGCGGCGGGCTGGACCAGCGGGTTTTCAAAATCACATCGTGGCTGGGTTTGGGCGCGTCGGGCGCAATCTTGTGCGTCACCCACAAATAGCCGGCGTACACCGTGGCCGCGACGCCCACCGCCAGAATGGCGCGGCTGCCAAAGCGGCGCGATTGCCAAGCCGCCCAGGACAGCGACCAGGTACGCAAATCCCCGCCCAACGAGAGGAGCTGGCGCAGCCGGTTCAGGAGCAACTCAAAACGGTTTTTAAAAGATGGCATATTTATTTGATTATTATTTTTTAATTGGGGATCGATGAATTGCTTGCTTAGAAAAAATTTGAATTTGAATTTATCGGTTTTTGATGAACGGACATACGGTAATAAAAAAATCCAAAAAATGCCATAAATTTTTGATTTATTAATAAATTATGAAAACTTTTTTTGGAATATGATCATTCGCATAATAAGTCGTTGGAATTAATATGAAAAAAGAGTATGCCGCTCAGGGGACTGCTGTCCTCCTGG
>JBIKZP010000365.1:0-3394 GCA_044354655.1 Rhodoferax sp.
CGTGAAAATGGCCCCCGGTGCCCGCTGGTCCCTGCCTGCGGCTCATGTCGGCACGCGCCGCATGCTGTATTTTTTCAAAGGCAGTAACGTGACGGTGAGCGGGCAACCGCTGAACCAGCATGCCGCCATTGAGCTGGCCGGCCCCTTGGCAGCCGAGTTGGTTAACGGTTCGCAGGAAAGCGAGTTTTTGCTACTGCAAGGCCGCCCCATTGCCGAGCCCGTGGCGCAGTACGGTCCGTTTGTGATGAACACCCAGGAAGAAATTCACCAAGCTTTTGCCGACTACCGCCGTACCGAGTTTGGTGGTTGGCCCTGGCCAGACACCGCACCGGTGCATGGTGGGCAAGCCCTGCGCTTTGCCCGTCACGCCAACGGCCAAGAAGAATCACGCCCGGTTCAGGACAACTACTGAATTGATCGACCCCCTACCCCAGACCACCCAACCCCCAACCCCCAACCGAGAAAAGCCCCTGCCATGATTCTTGAACTTGCTGACATTCGTATCCATCCTGGTCAAAACGCTGCTTTTGAAGAAGCTATTCAGCGTGGGCTTGCCACGGTTATCCATAAGGCCCATGGTTTTCAGGGCTTCAAGGTGAACCGGGGCATGGAGAGCCCGGAGCGCTACATCCTCCAAATTTTCTGGGACACGCTGGAAGACCACACCGTGGGCTTTCGCCAGTCCGAGGCGTTCACGCAGTGGCGCGCCATCGTCGGCCCGTTCTTCGCGGGCGCCCCGGTGGTGGAGCACTTTGTGCTGGTGGCCAAGTCCGAGTCGGTCTGAGCGCTGCACCATGAGCTACCTCTTCACACCCGCCCCTGTCGTCTCCGTGCCTGTGCTGGGCCACACCGAGCGTTTTCCTGTGCACCGCGTTTACTGCGTCGGCCGCAACTACGAAGATCACGCCAAAGAAATGGGATTTACCGGCCGGGAGTCCCCGTTTTTCTTCCTCAAGCCGACTGACGCGCTGGTGGTGGTGAACGCGAGCGAAACAGGCACCCTGCCCTACCCCAGCTTGACCCACAACTTTCACCACGAAATTGAACTGGTGGTGGCCATTGGCAAAGGCGGCAAAAATATCCAGGTAGAAGATGCCATGGCGCATATTTACGGTTACGCCGTGGGCCTGGACATGACCCGGCGCGACCTGCAAAACGACATGAAAAAGCAAAGCCGCCCCTGGTGCATTGGCAAGGCCTTTGACGCCTCTGCGCCGATTGGCCCCATCACACCCGTAGCACAGGCCGGGGACATCACGCAGGCAGAAATTTTTGTGCAGGTCAACGGCTCAGACCGTCAGCGCAGCCAGGTGTCCAAGCTAATCTGGAACATTGCCGAGATCATTGCTCATGTGTCTACCGCCTGGGAGCTTCAGCCCGGCGACCTGATTTACACCGGCACGCCTGAAGGCGTGGCGGCTGTGGTGCCGGGTGACACGCTGATCGGTGGCGTGTCGGGTTTGCAAAGCATCACGCTGCAAGTGGCTTAAAGACCTCCGCCTTAGTTCCCCTCAATCCCACCACAAGCACACTACCCATGCTGCGCAAGCCCATCAAACACTGCAAAGACTGCGGCACGACCGTGACCTACCGCCTGCCCGATGACGGCGATACCAAGGAGCGCGCCATTTGCCAGGCCTGCCACGTCGTGCACTATGAAAACCCGCTCAATGTGGTGGGCACGGTGCCGTACTGGCAAGACAAGGTACTGCTGTGCAAGCGCAACATTGAGCCGCGCTGGGGCAAGTGGACGCTGCCGGCAGGTTTCATGGAGCTCAACGAAACCGTGGCCGAAGGCGCCGCCAGAGAAACCGTGGAGGAAGCCGGTGCTCAGTTTGAGATGGAAGGTTTGTTCTCGCTGGTGAACGTGGCGCGCGTGGGCCAGGTTCATATGTTTTACCGCGCCCGCCTGCTCAGCGACGTGTTTGACCCCGGCCATGAAACCCTGGAAGCCCGCTTGTTTGACGAGGCCGACATTCCCTGGGAAGAGATTGCTTTCAAAACTGTGCGCGAGACTTTGGAGCGCTTTTTCTCTGACCGCCGACAAGGCCAGTTTGCCTTCCATGCCATTGACATCGTCTGAGTGGTTGGAGCGAATGACGTACTGGTTGTACCGTTCTGGCAGCTACGTGCTGCTCAATTTTGTAGATGACCCGGCCTGGCTGGCCCTGATTTTTTGCTGAGCTTTCTCTGAACCGACATGCTCCCCAGTTACGTATTGCTTGACCTGGAAACCACCGGTGGCAACCCGGTGCACGACCGCATCACCGAAATTGCTGCCGTGCGCATGGACAACGGCGTGGAGGTGGCGCGCTGGAGCAGCCTGGTGAACCCGGGGGTGCGCATCTCGGGTTTCATTGAGAACCTGACCGGCATCAGCAACGCCATGGTGGCCGATGCACCTCGCTTTGAGGCGGTTGCCGGCCAACTGCTGGAACTGCTGAACGGCGCCGTGCTGGTGGCCCACAACGTGCGCTTTGACCACGGCTTTTTGCTGCAGGAATTTGCGCGGCTCGACACGGTGTTGCGTGTGAAAACAGTGTGCACCGTGCGCCTGTCGCGCAAGCTCTACCCGCAACACCGCAGCCACGGGCTTGACGCCATCATGCAGCGCCACGGCCTGAGCACACAAGCCAGGCACCGCGCCATGGGCGATGTGCAGGTGGTGCTGGACTGGTTGGGCTTGGCGAGCCAGGAACTCGGCCAAGACACCGTGCGCGCCCAGGCCCAAGCCTTGTTACAAGGCAGCGCCGCCCTGCCACCGCAGCTTGAGACCGCCATGCGTGATATTCCGGACTCGCCCGGGGTTTACGAGTTTTACGGCGAAGGGGCGCTGCCCCTGTACATCGGCAAGAGCATCAAGATGCGCAGCCGCGTGATGTCGCACTTTCAAGCCGCCGGGCGCGAGGCGCGCGAAATGCGCATTGCACAAGAAATCAGGCGTGTGCAATGGCATGAGACGGCCGGCGAAATCAGCGCCCTGCTGCTGGAAGCGCGTTTGGTCAAGGATAAACAACCCGTCTACAACCGCCAGTTACGCCGTGAGCGCAACCTGTGCGCCTGGCGCCTGGACGAGAACCCGCTAGCGCGCCCATTGCTGACCCTGGTGCGCGGCGAAGAGTTAAACCCCACTGAATTTGGCAGCCTGTATGGCGTGTTCCGCTCCAAACGCCAGGCGCTGGATCAGCTGCGCACTTTGGCCGAGGCGCAGCAGTTGTGCCCGCACCTGCTGGGCCTGGAGTCTGGCAAAGGCGCTTGCTTTGCCCACCAACTGGGTAAATGCCAGGGGGCGTGTTGCGGCCTTGAGGCGCCAGAGCGGCACCGACTGCGCTTGCAACTGGCGCTGCAAGGGCAGCGTCTGCAGGTGTGGCCGCACAAAGGAGCCGTGGGGCTG
>JBIKZP010000366.1:0-3384 GCA_044354655.1 Rhodoferax sp.
CCGGTATCGACGTGAGGCGTATAAATGGCCTTGTGTTTGCCGCGCAAACGGAGAGCAACTTCGCTGGCTACTCGTCCGAGGACCTTGTCGGTCGCGTCAATCACAAACCACTCGTGCACCACGTCAGCGGGTTTGGCGCTGAAGGTTTTAGTCATGAGTTTTCTCTTGAAAAGAAGGTTTGTCGGGCTCTTTTCCACGGTCGGTGTTCCTCTATTGGGAACCTCTTAGGTGGGAGTTCTAGCTTCGCCGCGGAGCCACAAAAGCGCTGCGAAGCCCGCGATTATACGAAATTTGCCACCCGCCCGGTTACCATTGCCCCATGTTCAGTTATAGACACGCCTTTCATGCCGGCAACCACGCCGACGTTCTCAAGCACACCGTGCTCATCGCCATCCTGCGGCACCTGGCCCTCAAAGACACTGCGTTAACGGTGTTTGACACCCATGCCGGCGCCGGTCTGTACCGGCTCGATGGCGACTATGCCGAAACCAGCGGTGAAGCCGCCGAGGGCTTCTTGCGCTTGATTTCCCCAGAGAAAAGGGCGCTGCCCCCGGCCAACAACGACAAGTTGGCCATCAAATCCATCGCCGAAGGCCTGGCCCCCGCCATTCAGGACTACCTGGACCTGGTGGCCAGCTTCAATGCCAAGGGCAGCCACCGGGTGTACCCCGGCTCGCCGTTCCTCATTCAGCGACTGCTGCGCGATCGCGACAAGCTCAAGCTGTTTGAGCTGCACCCCACCGACGCCAAAACACTGGCCGCCAACATCGCCCAACTGGAAGCAGGCCGCCAAGTCGCCGTGCTCCGTGAAGACGGCTTTGAAGGCCTGAAGAAATTTCTGCCGCCGCCAGCACGCCGCGCCCTGGTCTTGTGCGACCCCAGTTACGAGATCAAGACCGACTACCAACGTGTGGCCGCCATGGTGGCCGACTCGCTGGTGCGCTTTGCCACCGGTACGTACGTGGTGTGGTACCCCATCATTCCACGCCCTGAGGCGCATGATGTGCCGCGCAAGCTCAAAACGCTGGCCACCAAGGCCGGCAAGAGCTGGCTCAATGCCACGCTCACCGTCAAATCGAGCAAGCTCTATTCAGACGACACCGGTGTGGTCAAGCGCCCAGGTTTACCCGCCAGCGGCATGTTCGTGATCAACCCACCCCACACCCTGAAACAGGCGCTCAAAGACGCCTTGCCGCAATTGGCGGCCTTGCTGGGTCAAGACCAGCACGCCACCTCGTCGGTGGACTCAGGCGGTTGATAAAACAGCCTTGGGTGTGAAATAAGCCGCCCTTTTCAGGGCGTCGCCAAATTTAAGATGGGACTCCTTTGAAACACCAGGAACTCCCCCTGGCAAGCCCCCATGATTCTGGTGACCGGCGGTGCGGGCTATATCGGCTCTCATACATGCGTTGAACTGCTCGCCTGCGGCCAGGAGGTCACGGTATTTGACAACTTCAGCAACAGCCAGCCCGAAGCCTTGGCCCGCGTCGAACGCATCACCGGCAAACGACTCCACCTGATTGAAGGCGACCTGTGCGACCCAGCCGCCTTGTTGTCTGCCCTGCGCACCAGCCGGGCGCAATCGGTCATCCACTTGGCAGGGCTCAAGGCCGTCGGTGAATCGGTGCTGCAACCCCTGAGCTATTACGACAACAACGTGGTTGGCACCCTCCACCTGCTGCACGCCATGCAGGCCTACGGCGTCAAGACCCTGGTGTTCAGCTCGTCGGCCACGGTCTACGGCCAACCGCAACAACTGCCACTCACAGAAGACCACCCCCTCTCAGCCACCAACCCCTACGGCCAAACCAAACTGGTGATTGAAAACATGCTGCGTGACCTGTACCGCAGCGACGGGGCCTGGCACATTGCCATCCTGCGTTACTTCAACCCGGTCGGGGCGCACCCCAGCGGGCTGATTGGCGAAGACCCGCGCGGCACCCCCAACAACCTGCTGCCCCTGGTGGCCCAGGTCGCTTTGGGACAGCGGGAATTTCTACCCGTGTGGGGCAATGACTACGACACCCCGGACGGCACCGGCGTGCGCGACTACCTCCATGTGGTGGACCTAGCCCAAGGCCACCTCAAGGCGCTGGAAAAATTAAACAAAGAACCGCAGTGCCTGAGCGTCAACCTGGGAACCGGCCTGGGCTACAGCGTACTGGAGATGGTGCACGCCTTCGAGCAAGCCAGTGGCCGTCGCGTGCCCTACCAGATCAGGCCGCGCCGGGCGGGCGATGTCGCCACCTGCTACGCCGAACCAAAGCGGGCCACACAATTGCTAAACTGGCAAGCACATTTAAATTTGGCCAGCATGTGTGCAGACGCTTGGCGTTGGCAAACTGCCAACCCCCAGGGCTACGAGCCGACCGCTGGCCGCCCTGCCCCGCCTACACTCGCCACATGAACACAATGAATGGAGCCCTGCATGGCTAAAGGCATGATTCTGGCCGCCGGCCAAGGCACCCGCGTGCGCCCGCTCACGCGGGACCTGCCCAAGCCCATGGTGCCGATTCTGGGCAAACCGGTGATGGAATACCTGATCGAGCACCTGGCCCGCCACGGCATCACCGAAATCATGGTCAACGTGGCTTACCACCACCACAAAATTGAAGAATATTTTGGCGACGGTAGCCGCTGGGGCGTGCAAATTGGCTACGCCTACGAGGGCGTGCGCGAACACGGCGACATTCTGCCGCGCCCCATGGGATCGGCCGGCGGCATGCGCCGCATCCAGGACTTCAGCGGCTTCTTTGATGAAACCACCCTGGTGCTGTGCGGCGATGCCCTGATTGACCTGGACATCACCGCCGCCTTGGTAGAGCACCAAACCAAAGGCGCCCTGGCCAGCGTGGTGGCGCTGGATGTGCCCTTGGCAGACGTCAGCAGCTATGGCATCGTGGTGGCCGATGCAGAAGGCCGCATTCAGTCCTTCCAGGAAAAGCCTCAGCCCGAGCAAGCCAAATCCACCCTGGCCAGCACCGGTATCTACATCTTCGAGCCCGCCGTACTGGACCTCGTCCCCTCAGGCACCATTTACGACATTGGCTCGCAACTATTCCCCCAACTGGTGGCCCAGCAGCTGCCATTTTTTGTGCAAAACCGTCCCTTCAACTGGATCGACATTGGCCGGGTCAGTGATTACTGGTCAGTCCTGCAGCGGGTATTGCGCGGTGAGATTGCGCAAATGAAGATGCCAGGGCGGCAGGTCAAACCTGGCGTCTGGGTGGGGCTCAACACCTCCATCCCCTGGGACGAGGTCAGCATCACCGGGCCGGTCTATATTGGCTCAAGCGTGCGCATAGAACCCGGTGCCACCATCACTGGCCCGGCCTGGATTGGGCATGGCAGCCACATACGCGCCGGGGCGCAGGTGGTGCGCAG
>JBIKZP010000367.1:0-3375 GCA_044354655.1 Rhodoferax sp.
CATTGGCACCACCATGCTGTTCCATTGCGACCTGGTTTATGCGGGCGACAACGCCGCCTTCTCCATGCCCTTTGTCAACTTGGGGCTGTGTCCCGAAGCCGCCTCCAGCTACCTGGCGCCGCAGTTGATGGGTTACGGCCGCGCCGCCGAGGCGCTGTTGCTGGGCGAGCCCTTCATGGCCGAGGCCGCGTTGGAGATGGGCCTGATCAGCCGCATCGTGCCGCCCGCCGAAGTGGCGGCGCTGGCGCAACGCCAGGCGCAAAAACTGGCCGCCAAACCGTTGAGTTCTTTGCTGGAAACCAAACGTCTGATGAAGCAAACCCAAGCCCCGATGGTGGCCGCCCGCATGGCCGAGGAAGGCCAAAGCTTTGGCCGCATGCTGAGCGAGCCCGCCGCCCGCGAAGCCTTTGGCGCCTTTATGGAAAAGCGAAAGCCAGACTTCTCGAAGGTCTGACCCCCAATAGATGGCTGCCGCGCTCGAAGCGCGACGGCTGGGTGAACAAGGTTTGCAACAGACCGCGCACTTCAGCCAGTCGGGGGTCGCCAGGGTGGGCGTCGTCGGTGGTGTCGTTGATGCAAAAAAAGTCCAGCGTGCCGAGCAAGACTTGCAGGCGGTCGAGTTGTTGGGCAGCCTCGGGCGCGCCGGTGGAGACGTGCACATGCGTGTAATCGCGCACCTGGGCCTGGCCCTGCGCCAGCGCCCAGCGCAGCACAAAGTCGGACACGATGGTGGGTTTGTCCCAAACCCGAAATACGGTCGAGCGCACCATGGCAAACAGATCGGGCGCCAGGCCTTCCAATTGGTACAACATGGAGCGCAGCAAGGGCCGGGGTGAGTGGGCAAAGGTGCGGTAAGTGTGCGCGTAGTGGCTGTCTGCCGGGGGCTCGCCCAGCCACTGGCACGACAGTCGGCAGGCGTTTTCCAGCGCGGTGGCATCGGCGCGCATGGGCTCCTGGCTGACCGCCGGTTCGTTGGACCAGCCCACGTACAGGCCGCCGTCCCAGAACCAGTCGGCCAAGTTGACCGGGGCGCCAAAAAACACATCGTCGTTAAGGTAAAAAAACCGTTCCGACAAACCGGCAATGTGGTGGATGTAGGACTCGATATGACCTGAGTCAAACGTGGGCAGTGCGGCCTCGGGAATCAGGGTGCGGTGGTCCACCAGCGTGAGCCGCTCAGAGGCTTGTAGCCAGTGCGGTGTTTGGCCGTCGGTGACGATATACACATGGCCATGCTGGGGAAAGTAGCGCTCCAATGCCCGCAGGCTGAAGCGAAGTTCTTCGTTGTCGCGAAAGCGCCCCTCCACGTTGCTGTAAACCGCCATGGCGTCCAGGCTCTGGGTGTTGAGTTGCGCAGCGGCCTGCTGGCGTTTGAGGCGCCAGGACGGGTCGTTGCCATTGACCCATAAATAGACGATATCAACGCGGGGCTGTGTGTGCATATAAAGCGGTGGCCCACATGGTTGACGATACAACCGGGTTGGGCCGCAGATTCTAGGCCCCCAGCACCGATTGGGCCGCATCGTGTTGCAATGGACTTGCATATTCAACTGGTTCTGCGCGTCTGTTAAAACTGCATGACTTGTTTGCACCTATCAATCGCCCACTTAACCCGGCTCTGAGCCCATGGAGAAACCGTGATGACTTTACGCACAACAAAAACGCCTCGTGTTTTGGCTTGGGGGCTGGCGCTTACCTTGACGTTGCCGTTGGGTCTGAGTCTGCTGGCAGGCCCTGCTGCCGCCCAAAGCAGCCCCCCCGCGCCCGCCGACCTGAGCTGCAGCCTGCCTAGCAACTGCGTCAGCTCGGTGGGTGGTGGCGGCCTGGAGGCTTTGCGCTTTGAGGGCACGCCCGAACAAGCGCTGGCCGCGCTAGAGCGCACCCTGGCCGACCTGCCCGAGGCCCGCCTAGTCAACCGCGACGCCACGCAACTGGAGGTGGTCTTCACCACCTTTCTGGGCTTTCGGGACGAGGTGCTGTTTCGGGTGGATGCACAGAAGCAGCGCATTGACTTTCGTTCGCGCTCGTTGATGGGCCTGTATGACTTTGGCAAAAACCGCTCACGCATGAAAGATTTTTCTGCCCGTTTTGAGGCCCAGCGCCAAGCTAAATGAGGGGCGGGTGCGGGCGCCTATTTTCACCAAGCGCGTGCTTGTTAAAAATAGGGTTCTTGGGTATGCTCGTGGCCCATGACCGCCTCCGCAACCCCCTCGGCCACGCCGGCTGACCTGCTGCCCAAACGCCCGCGCGGGCGTCCGCGCAAGACCGAGGGTGAGCGCGACGATGGCAACCGGCGCCAAGACCTGTTGGCCGCAGCGGCCCGGCTGTTTCGCCACCAGGGTTTTGACGCCACCAGCACGCGCGACATTGCCGCCGCGGTGGGCATGCACAGCGGCTCGCCGTTCTACCATTTCAAAAGCAAGAGCGCCTTGCTGTTTGCCGTGGTGCAGGAGGGCATGCACGCGGCCATGGCGCGCCAAGCCCAGGCTTTGCAGCCCGCAGCGCACCAGTCCACGCCGCACCAACTGGACAAACCTGACACGCCCAGTGCGCAAGTGCGCCGCCTGATTCGCGCCCACTTTGACACCCTGCTCGGACCAGGCAACGACTTTATTCCCGTCATGCTCTTTGAGAGTCGCTCACTGACTTCTGCGCAGCGCAGCGCCCTGGCGAAATTACAGGCCGACTACGAAGCCGCCTGGACCCCGGTGCTGCAAGCCCTGCACGCCAGCGGTGAGTTGCAGGCGCCAGTCAAGGTGTCGCGCTTGTTGATTTTGGGGGCCCTGAATTGGGCCGTGCAATGGTATGACCGCCAAAAGGGCCTGTCTCTGGACGAATTGACCGATGCCGCGATGGCTTTGTTTTTTGCAAGGAAATGTTGATGACTTACCGCTCTGTTTTCGCCCCCCAATTGTTCCAGGACCAGGTGGTGCTCGTCACCGGGGGTGGCTCGGGCATTGGCCGTTGTGTAGCGCATGAGCTGGCCGCTTTGGGCGCGCACGCCGTGCTGGTGGGGCGCAACCAGGCCAAGCTCGAACAGGTCACGGCCGAAATACTGGCCGACGGTGGCGCAGCCAGTTGGCTGGTGTGTGACATTCGCCAAGAAGACGCCGTGCGCCAGACCGTGGCGGCGGTGCTCACCGCACGCGGGCGCGTGGACGGCTTGGTGAACAACGCGGGCGGCCAGTTCATGAAGCCCTTGGAGGCCATCAGCGCCAAAGGCTGGCAGGCTGTGATTGACACCAATTTGACCGGTGGCTTTTTAATGGCGCGCGAATGTTATGTGCAACACATGCAGCAGCACGGCGGCAGCATCGTCAACATCGTGGCCGATATGTGGGGCTCCATGCCCGGCATGGGCCACAGTGGCGCTGC
>JBIKZP010000368.1:0-3369 GCA_044354655.1 Rhodoferax sp.
AAAGTGACCGTGGTGATTCCTTGGTCTTCATCAAATTGCAAACAAGAAAATGTCTTCATAGATTACCTTTTTGACCCCATGTGGTTGAAACGCTTATCCGTAAATGTATCGAATTACGCCACTGACCAGGCTGGTCAGGGACAGCTTATTGTCGGCAACTGAATGCACTTGGCTCAGCCCAGCACAGCGGCCTCAGCCTCGATCCAGGCACAAACCGCGTTCACAGCCGGCACCGAGCGGGCACCAGGACGGCTGAGCAGATAGTAGCGGCGCACCGGATGCAGCTCGGTCTCGAAGGGGCAGACCAACCGGCCAGACGCGACTTCACTCTGCACAAACGGAAAGGTGCCCATCACCACCCCCTGCCCATCCATAGCAGCCTGCAGCGCAAGGTTCGAGTCGCGCGCAATGGTTTCACGCGCAAATCCGAGGTCAGCCTGGTCAACCAGTTTGAGCCAAGCGTTCCATTCCTCCCGATCCCAATGGTGAATGATGGGGTAACGAGCCAGATCGGCGGGACTGGCCAGCCCGCCGCGCTCGGCCAGCAGCGCAGGGCTGAGTACTGGACGGTAGATGACATCGAGCAGGCGATTCGCATCCAGCTCTTGCCAGTCGCCAACGCCCCAGTCCACCGCGATGTTTGCAACCAACTGCTCGGCGTTGGTGATACGCGGGCTGTTGTGAATCACCAGATCGATGTTCGGGTTGAGCCGGTAAAACTTGCTCAGGCGCGGGATCAGCCAGCGGGCACCAAAGATCGGGCCCACCGCCAAAGTCACGGTCTTGCGGTTGGAGGAAACATGGGTTGCCACCTCGTCGCGGATGTCTTTAAAGGCTCGGCTCATCACGCCCGACAGCGAACGCCCGGCATCGGTGAGGAAAACTTTGCGCGGCGTACGCACGAACAGCAAGCAGCCCCAGTCCGACTCCAATTGGCGGATCTGGTTGCTGACGCTGGTCGGGGTCACCCGCAGCTCTTCAGCAGCCGCTTTGAAGCTGAGCAGACGCGCGGCCGCCTCAAATGAGCGCAGGGCTGTGAGCGGCAAACGTTGTTGGGAAACTTTCATCATCCAGACAGTTTAATGATAAAAAAATTTTATGCATGACGCCAAAAATATAGTTTGTCGTGCATTGGGAAAGACTGAAAAATAGACAGCATGAGCCCCCGCATAAACCAATTTAGTTTAATCGCTGAACTAGAAAATCCATGAGCCGCCAGAGCCTTTACAGCAGCGATCAGGCCCGCGATATGGCGCGCCGGCGATTGCCCCGCATCGTGTTTGACTACATCGACGGTGCGGCCGGTAAGGAATCCGCCGCCACTGGCAATTTGGCCGCGCTGGACCGGCTGCGGCTAATGCCCCGCGTATTGGCACCGGCCGAGCAGGTTAGTCTGGCCACGTGTTTTTTGGGCCAGACGCTTGCGCTGCCCTTTGGCATCGCGCCCATGGGTATGTGCAACCTGGCCTGGCCTGGCGCAGACCGGCTGTTGGCTGCCGAGGCCGTCAGCCGCGGTATCCCGCATGGCGTCTCCACCGCGGCGTCGACCAACTTGGAGACCCTGCAGAAACTGGCCGGGTCACTCGCCTGGTTCCAGCTCTATGTCACCGGCACGCTCGACGCCGCCTGGCACTTGGTGGACCGCGCCGAGGCCGCCGGTTACCCAGTGCTGATTCTGACGGTTGATGTGCCCCGGGTCGCCGCCCGCCCCCGCGATCAGCGTAACGGTTTCACCATGCCGTTTCGCATGGGGCCCAAGCAATTCATGGACTTCGCGCGGCATCCGCGCTGGTCTCTGGCCAGCTTGCTCGGCGGCATGCCGGGGCCTGCCAATTTCAACGACCAACCGGGTGGCATGGGCTTTGACCGCCATGCCAGCCGTGCAGGCGCCAACTGGGCTTTTCTGGACCTGTTGCGGCGGCGCTGGAAGGGCAAACTCATCGTCAAAGGGGTGCTGTCACCCGATGACGCGCAACGCATTCAGGCGGCCGGCGCCGATGCGGTCTACGTGTCCAACCACGGCGGGCGCCAGCTCGACAGCGCGCCGGCTGCCATCACCGCGCTGGCCCAGGTGCGCGCGGCCGTGGGGCCGGACTTTCCACTGGTGTTTGACAGCGGCGTTCGCTCAGGCGAGGACATCCTGAAAGCACTGGCCTGCGGTGCCGACCTGGTGATGCTGGGCCGTCCGCTGCTGTACGCCCTGGGTGCCGATGGTGCGCGCGGGCTGGCTAGCCTGCTCGATGCCACGGTGAATGAGCTCGGTGTGGCCATGGCCCAGCTGGGCTTGGCGGACGTGGGCGACATTCGCGCCAGCCACCTGGTGCCAGACCATTTTTGATGCAACAAACGGAGAACCCATGAACGAGACAACACCCCCCCTACTGCGCGGCGGCGCCCTTCTGGCCAGAGCCCTGGTGGAGAAAGGCGTGGAGCACGTGTTCACCCTGGCCGGCGGCTTTTGCAACCCGGCGCTTGAAGGCTTCATGGACTGCGGTACGCGGGTTATCAACTGTCCCCATGAGCAAGTAGCCGGCCACCTGGCCGACGCGCATACCCGTATAACGCGCCTGCCTGCTGTTTGCCTGGTCGGACCCGAGGGCTTTGCCAATGCCGTGCCGGCCATGATGGAGGCCTGGGGCGAGCGCTCGCCGGTCATCTTCGTCACGGGCTCCAGCACGCTCAAGCGGCGCGGTGCCGGCGGTTTCAAGGAGATCGACGACGTGGCGATTGCCGCGCCGTTGACCAAGCACAGCGTCAGCATCACCGACGGCACGCGCATCAGCGAATGCGTAGACCGAGCCTGGAAGATCGCCACCAGTGGCTACCCGGGCCCGGTGCACCTGAGCCTACCGGTGGACATCATGTTCTCGTCCTTCCCGGCCGATGCCGGTCGAGACGAACGGCCCTACCTGCGCAGCGCCACGCCGCCACCGCGCGCCTGGCCTGATCCATCTGCGCTGGCGCCCTTACTGTCCCTGATCGCCTCGGCTAAACGTCCCATCTTCATCGGCGGGCATGGCGTCTGGTGGTCGGGCAGCGCACCCAAGCTAGAGGCCACCGGTACCGCGCTGCACATTCCTATCTTCAACATCCCCTACCACCAAAAACTGTTGGGCGAGCACTGCGAGGCCTACATGGGGCTGGCAGACATCCACCAGTACCAGCCCTCGCGCCAAGCCCTGGAAGGCTGCGATCTGGTCATCATGATTGGCGGCCGGCTCGACAACCAGATGAATTTCGGCAATGCGCCGCTGTTTCCGGACTCGCTGCAGTTGGTGTGTGTGAACGGCTCAGATGAAGAACTGCAGATGAACCGTTCGGCCGACCATGTGCTGCTGAGCGACCCTGGCGCATTCCTGGACGCGTTGA
>JBIKZP010000369.1:0-3362 GCA_044354655.1 Rhodoferax sp.
TCCACGAGGCCACCGACAAGTCGCTGGCGGCACTGGCCGACCGCCTGGCCTGCTGGGAACTCACGCCCACAGGGTCTGAAGGCTACCGAAAAGCCGAGGTCACCGCAGGGGGTGTGGACACCAAGGCCCTATCCAGCCAGACCATGGAATCGCGTCAAAGTGGCCTGTATTTCATTGGTGAAGTGGTCGATGTGACGGGCTGGCTAGGGGGCTACAACTTCCAATGGGCTTGGGCGAGCGGCTTTGCCTGCGCCCAGGGCCTGGCGGCCAAGCGTCAAATCCGTGCCTCTGCCGCATAAAATGCTTGGGGAAGTTCGGCAAGACGCCCAGAACAAGGTCTATAATCCGTGGCTTTGCTGGCAAACCCCCGCTGCCTGATCAACTTTTTAGCGGGGAACTTCGCAAGATATTCGTCAACTGGCCCGATCTTCCATTGACAGAAGTCTGCACCTTTTGGACAACATTACGTAATGACAACTATCCGTGTTAAAGAAAACGAGCCGTTTGACGTTGCTCTGCGCCGCTTCAAGCGCACCATTGAAAAACTCGGCCTTTTGACCGACCTGCGTGCTCGCGAGTTTTATGAAAAACCAACAGCTGAGCGCAAGCGCAAAAAGGCTGCTGCCGTGAAACGCAACTACAAGCGTATTCGCGCCATGCAGTTGCCCAAGAAAATGTACTGATCCAGTACGGCTCACAAGGCCAAAACAAGCTCGCCGGGGACGCTCAGGCGGGCTTTTTTTATGTCAAAAAACTGAAAACTCCAAGGAACACACCATGTCACTCAAAGACCAAATCACCGAAGACATGAAAAATGCCATGCGGGCCAAAGACAGTGAACGCCTGGGCACCATCCGCTTGTTGCTGGCCGCGGCCAAGCAAAAAGAGGTGGATGAACGCGTGGTGCTTGACGATGTAGCCATGGTGGCCATTGTGGACAAGCTCATCAAACAGCGAAAAGACTCTGTGGCGGCCTTTGAACTGGCCAAGCGCCAGGACCTGGCAGACAAAGAGGCTGCCGAGATCAAGGTATTGGAGGCCTACCTGCCCCAGCGCCTGAGCGCCGAAGAAGTCAGCACAGAGGTCAAGCAAATCGTGGCCGACTTGAGTGCAGAATTAGGCCGTGCCGTAGCCCAGGGCGATATGGGCAAGGTCATGGGCGCGGTCAAAATCCGGCTGGCGGGTAAGGCCGACATGGGACTGGTATCAGCAGCCGTCAAGGCGGCTCTGGCCAGTTAATCTTTAGTAACTTGATAAGAGAGGAGCACGTCATGGCCATTGACTGGATCCACTTCACGCCTTGGACTGCGCTGGCTGGCGGCGTCCTGCTGGGTATTGCTTCAGCCATGTTCATTTTGTTGAACGGGCGCATTTTGGGCATCAGCGGCATCCTGGGCGGTTTGCTCCCGCCTCGCAAGGGTGATAGCGGCTGGCGCATCTCTTTCTTGTTGGGCACCTTGGCCGCTCCGTTGGCTATGTCGTGGCTGCTGCCAAGCGCCAGCAGCCTGTTGCCCGCACCCCGGATAGATGCCAGCGTTGTGCTCGTGGTGGTGGCTGGCCTGTTGGTTGGCATAGGCACCCGCTACGCCTCAGGCTGCACCAGCGGCCACGGCGTATGCGGACTGTCACGCTTGTCTGCCCGCTCCCTGGTGGCCACCCTGTCCTTCATGGGCGCCGGGTTTGCCACGGTGTTTGTCATGCGCCACGTGCTGTAAGGAGCTACAAATGCAACGTATTTTTGAATTCCTCGCCGGTTTGCTTTTTGGTTTGGGGCTCATGCTTTCGGGCATGACCGACCCGTCCAAAGTTCTGGGCTTTCTGGACCTGTTTGGCCTTTGGGACCCCTCATTGGCCCTGGTCATGGGCGGCGCCATTGCCGTTGGATTTTTTGCCTTTGCCATCGCCAAAAAACGCACCCGCTCCTTTCTAGGTCATCCTTTTGAGTTGCCACCCACAGAAACCATTGACAGACGACTGGTGCTGGGCAGTGTCGTCTTTGGTGTGGGTTGGGGTTTGGCCGGGTTTTGCCCTGGGCCGGGTCTGGTTTCCATGGCCAGCGGCCAGGAAAAAGCGGCGGTCTTTGTGCTGGCCATGGTGCTGGGCATGGTGGGCTTTGAATTGTTGGACCGCCTGATTCATCAACCGCGCCACAACGCGGGTTGAGTCCACAGCAGACCACCGGCTGACATCAGTACTTGTCAGCCTTTGGGCGGCTAGAGCCGCTTACTTGTAATAGGCCTCGACTTTGCCTTTGAGCTTGATCAACAAGGGATGCCCCTTGCGGTCCAGCGTCTTGCCAGCGGGCACCTTGACCCACCCCTCGCTGATGCAGTATTCCTCCACGTCAACCCGCTCTTTGTCATTGAACCGGATGCCCACGTTGTGTTCAAACACAGCAGCGTGGTGGTGCGGACTGCGCACATCGGCCGACAAATGGTCAGGCAGCGTTGGGCGTTGTGTGGCGTCGTTCATGAATACCTTTTGGATTGGATAGATAGTGTGGATGGGATTGACCCGCCATTTTCCCGTATTTTTTCAGGCATTTCGCAGGCCTTGCCCTTCACGTTCACCCGTGCAGCCAGCGGGCTAAGAGCACAACAAATCAACGGGGTAGGATACGGCAGCCTCCCGTTTGCCCCTCTCCAACGAACCCGCCTTGAACTACATGAACGCTCTGCCAGCCCCAACCAGCACCCAATCGGCCAACATCATGTGCATGCTCTCCATGCTGAGTTGGGCCATGGGTCTGCCGGCGGCCGACCTGCTGATTGGCGTGGTGCCGCCCCTTCCCTTGAATGCCGCCCGAATGGTCATGGCCGCCGCTTGCTTGTTGCCGCTTTGGTGGTGGCTGGAAGGCAGTGCAGCCCTTACCAGCGCCAACTGGCTCAAAGGTTTATTGATTGGTGGCGGCACGATTGGACTGGGAGCTTTCATGTTGCTGCTTGGGCAAGGCATGACCAACGCCGTCACCGTTGCCGTCATCTCCGCCACCATGCCGGTGATGGGCATTGCGATTGAAGTCGTCCTCGATGGACGAAAAATAACACCAGGGCTGGTAGTCGGCTTGCTGCTCAGCCTGGCCGGCGGCGTCATGGCGCTGGGGGGTTTCAAAGATGGCATTGGCCTGGGTTTGGGCGCTCTACTGTGCTTCGGCTCCATCATGCTGTACACCTTGGGTTCTCGCATGACCGTCACCTCCTTCCCGCAGCTCACGGCCCTGGGACGGAGCACCATTACGTTGGTGGGCGCTGCCCTCGCCACCTCCCTAGCGGCAGCAGCAAGCGCCATGTGGGGCGGCCCCGGTCCAGACTGGCAGACGCTGGGCCTGAAGGAACTCGGCGCCTTGGCGATTTTTTCTATTG
>JBIKZP010000370.1:0-3354 GCA_044354655.1 Rhodoferax sp.
TGCCCACCAAAAACCAGTAAAAACCTGTCACCCCAAGCAAGCCCAAGCCCACCACCAGCATGCCAGTGATGGCGCCGCCGCGAAAGGCCACGTCCAGGGCGGGGCCAATGCCGCGGGTAGCGGCCTGCGCGGTGCGCACATTGGCCCGCACCGACACGTTCATGCCGATGAAACCGCAAGCGCCCGAGAGCACGGCGCCAATGACAAAGCCAATGGCACTGAGTTGATCAAGGAAAAGCCAGATCAGCACGGCCAACACCACGCCCACCATGGCAATGGTTTTGTATTGGCGTGCCAGGTAGGCGGCGGCACCGGTTTGAATGGCTTCTGCAATTTCTTGCATGCGCGCATTGCCGGCGTCTTGGGAAAGGATCCAGCTGCGGGCCCAAAAGCCGTAAACCACGGCGATCAGTCCACAAATAAGCGCCAATATCAGCGCTGAGTTGCCTGTCATAAAGAGTTCTCCTGTCGTTGTTTCGCTAGGGTGTGGTGCCACGCATGCGGCACCACCGCTGCGTTGCTTCCTCGCCATGAAACCTTCGCGCAGAAGGGCTTCGTACGATTGGCCAACGGGGGTCACTTTACAGGTAAATACCTCTATTTTTGAGGTCCGCAAGTGGTGAGTAAGTAAAATCAGGGTTAATCCTTAGTGATTGCTGATTCAACTCAACCTAGAAAATACCATGTCACTTGACAACGTTACCCCTGGCTCCAATGTCCCCGTCTCTTTTAACGTGATCATCGAAATTCCGATGAACGCTGACCCCGTCAAGTACGAGGTGGACAAGGCCACGGGCGCCATTTTCGTGGACCGCTTCATGAGCACGTCCATGCACTACCCCACCAACTACGGCTATGTGCCCAAGACCATCTCTGGCGACGGCGACCCGGTTGACGTGCTGGTGATTACCCCGGTTCCCCTGATTCCGGGCGTGGTGGTGCCTTGCCGTGTGATTGGTATCCTGAAAATGGAAGACGAAGCTGGCCAGGACGGCAAAGTGCTGGCCGTGCCCACCGACAAAATTCTGTCGATCTACTCGCAATGGCAAAAACCGGAAGACCTGAACCCGCTGCGGCTCAAAACCATTGCCCACTTTTTTGAGCACTACAAAGACCTGGAAGAGGGCAAATGGGTCAAGATTTTGGGCTGGGAAGGCCCGGAGTCTGCCAAGCAGGAGATTTTGGACGGCATTGCCAATTACAACGCGGCTCAGACCAAGTAAGCCTGCGATTGCTTGCTAGGTTTTTACGCAAAAGCCCGGCAGTTATCCATTCACCAGCGCCTCGGTGGTTTCACCGCAGGCGTTTTTTTATGTCCACTAGATGCCCGCCGGGTCAGCGTCTGGGGTCGGGGTAAATCAGGCCGTGCAGGTAGCCCTGACGGTCAAAGGCCCGCCATTGGCCTTCGGCCTGCGCCAGACGGTTGGCTACAGCCCACCAGCTGCTGGGGTTCAAGCCCAAGCCCAGGTGGCTGGCAAACACTTCAAGATTTTCGGTGTGAGGGTTGTTGATGCAGGGCGCCTGAATGCTGGCCAGCCAGGTCACCACACCGTCGCTTCTCGAGTAAATGGAGGTGGTGGGCACGGGCGGGGCGCCGGGCAGGTCAAAAAAATGGACATCCTCGAGAATGTCGCGTCCGCTGGTCAGTTCATACAGACGCCAGGCGTTCGTGCTTTGTGGTGAACCGGCAAACGGGGTGCCCAAAGTGATGATGCTGCGCACCATCTCCGGATGAGTTTTAGCCAGTTCGCGCGCGTAAATGCCGCCCAGGCTCCAGCCAATCAGGCTGACTTTTTGGCCGTTGCGTGCAAAGGTTTGCATCAACTGCTGCCGTGCCGCAGCCAGCACGCCGGCACGGGGGCCAAAGTTGTAACCCTGGTTCCAGCCAGCGCTGGTGTAGCCCAGCCAGTTCAAAAAAGCCCGCAATGGCGCCGTGGCCGAGTCACTGGATGACAGGCCAGGGAACACGATGACCGCGTGACCGTCACCGCGTGGCGCCAGCCGCAGCAAGGGCCAGGTGGTCAATAGGCTGCCTAATTCGAGGGGAAGCCGTAATTCCAGGGCCATGCGCCAGGAATTGGGAGGGCGAGGGGGTAAAGCTGGCTTACTTTGCTGCTTGGCCATAGGTGGGCATTTCCAGTTGCAGGGGCGAGGGGCGTGACGGCGGGTGGCATGGGGGCCATCCCAATTCCGGACCTTAGCAGCGCTGATGGGGGCTGGCTAGCTTGACGCCAGGCTTTAGTGCGCTGACTCTGCTGACGCTCGCACCGCTTCAGGGTTTGTACGCTTGCGCCCGGGGCGGCGCGGTTTGTGCAGCAATTCACAGGCCTCCTTGTACGCCTGATACAGCGCATCGGCCAGCACCTGGGCGTCCGGCACGGCATGGCGGTCTGCAATGAGTCCGAAGAACACCTGACCAGCATAGGTTTGCAGCGTGATGTTCAGGGCCAGCCCGTGGATCACGATGGACAGCGGGTAATAGGTGAGGAGCTTGGCGCCCGCCAGGTAGAGCGGTTGAGGCGGGCCCGCTACGTTGCTGATGACCAGGTTCGCCATCATGGGCAATCGGGCTGACAGGCCGCTTCGGCGATACACCTCAAACGCCGTTCGCGCCAGTCCACCGATCAACCAAGGCGCCAGCAAGGAGGGGTAGTCGGTGGGGATGAGGTCTTTGAGCTTGAGCCGGGCCTGTTTGACGCGTGTATTGGACTGCATGATGGTCTGCAGGCGTTGCATCGGGTCGGCCACTGAGGTGGCCAGCTCCACCACCGTCATGGAGGCCTGCGTGTTGAGCTTGGGGTTGCCGGCTTCGCGCAGGCTAATGGGCATGGCCGCCAGCAAGGGTTGCACAGGTACACCGCGTTGAGTCAAATAGCGGCGCAAGGCGCTAGAACATAGCCACAAGATGATGTCGTTAAACGAGCCTCCCACCTGATTCGCCATGTCGTGGCAGGGCGCAAATGGCAGGCAGGCAGTGGCAAATCGGCGCTGCGGGCCAATGGCTCTGTTGAAGGGACTTAGCGGCGCGAGCGGCAGGGGCGACTGCCAACGCACCTGATCCCCACTTCGTTGCACGGTTTGTTGCAGCAAGGTGCTGCCCACTGAGCGAGTGGCGGCCGGCAGGGCTTGCAGGAGACGGCCATATTGCGAAAGGGAACGGCCCAATACATCGCCTATTTTCTGAGCGGTGCTCCAAGCCGCTGGGGCGTTTGGAGAGACACCTTTTTGAGCCGGGCGAAGTGGTCGGTGAGCATTGGCTCGGGGATGTATGTCGAGCATGGCGCTGGTGAGTACGGCGCCACCTTCACCGTCCAGTGCGGCATGGTGTACCTTGGAATAGATGCCCGTGTAACG
>JBIKZP010000371.1:0-3343 GCA_044354655.1 Rhodoferax sp.
CGTCCATTTTTTCCTGCAACAAAATGGCGATCGAATACGCCTCCTCGCCCGTGGAGCAGCCCGGCACCCAGACGCGCAGCGCCGCACCGAGTGGCTTGCCTTCAAACAGGCCGGGAATGACTTTTTCTTCCAGTAGGGCGAACGCATCTGGGTCGCGAAAGAAATTGGTCACGCCAATCAACAGGTCGCGAAACAGCGCTTCAGTCTCGGCCGGGTTGTTTTGCAGATAGCGTACGTAATCGTCGACGTTGACTAACTGGTGTACCGCCATACGCCGCTCAATGCGCCGGTGGATGGTGCTGGGCTTGTACTGCGAAAAGTCGTGCCCTATCTGGTTGCGCACCAGCACAAACACTTTGCTCAACGCGTTGTCGGGAAAAGGTAGAACATGGCGTGTCGCCAGAATGGGCGCAGAAAAGGCGTACTTGGTGTACGCAATGATCTGGGCAGGCATCTCCACGGGGGTCATCACAAAGTCCACCAAGCCGGTGCTGATGGCGCTGCTGGGCATGCCATTGAATTCACACGAGGCCGGTGTCTGCGCCATCACCATGCCGCCCTCGCCCTTGATGGCGCGCACGCCCAACATGCCGTCGCTGCCCGTGCCCGACAGCACAATGCCAATGGCGCGTTCATGCTGGTCTTGCGCCAGTGAGCGAAAGAAGAAGTCAATTGGCAGCCGCCGACCCCGCGGCTCTGCGGGCTCCAGCAGTTGCAGCTTGCCGTTGATCAAAGCCATGTCGCGGTTGGGCGCAATGATGTAGATGCAGTTGGCGTGCACCTGCATGCCGTCCTCCACCTCCAGCACCTTCATGCGGGTGTGGCGCTGTATCAGGTCGGTCAGCACGCTCTTGTGGTCGGGGGCCAGGTGCTGCACCAGCACAAAAGCCATGCCGGGGTCGCGGTCCGCAGGCATGCCTGCAAAGAAGGCCTCAAACGCGGCCAAGCCACCCGCTGATGCACCAATGCCCACCACCGGACAGGGCAGCGCGGGCGGCGCAAGGTCTGTCGCCTTCAAACTTGAGGCGGGCGTTTCAACAGGGATTTCATCAACGGACATGCAGGCCACGCTCCAGAGCGCCAGGGGCGGCGCGCATTGAAGAGGCATGCTAGCCAGCGCTGGCGCAGCAGGCTTGAGGCAGCGCAACGGGGCGGGTCGTCCCTCGCCCAATGGAAAAAGTATGGCAAAGTGGGTGCAACAACTCAGGTGTCATTTTTTTGTATGAAAAAACGGGTCGCATTGCCGCTTTTACTGCTGGTTTTGGTGGGGGTAATCGCTTCACACCTGGGCATTAAATCTGCAGACAACAGCCATTTATTGGTGGTTGATGGCCGAGAGATTGATGTCTTGGGAAAAATTCAAAACCAATGGGTAGCGGCCACCACCTCTTGCCAGTCCGTGGCGCAGTTGCATGTTTCCGACCCGACCTACGCCGAGGTGGCGAAGCTGATTCAATCGTACAGCCCGCCCAGCTCTCAGTCGGCCCAGATTGCCAGCCTGTGGACGATGGGGGCGTGGACTTTGGCGGAGGTTGAATTCAAGGACTTGGTGCCCAGCGTTGTGACCCTCCAGACCCTCAACGGCAAGCCGCAAATTATTCCCCATGCCGTCTGGAGCGGTTACACCCGGCCTTGGGTTGCGGCGCCTTTCATTCGCCACTACCTGGCCACGCGGGCGCCTGAAATGCCCCTCACTTTGCTGAATTGTTTTAAACCGAACTCCAGGTCGTTCCATTGAAAAATACTGATCTCTTAAGTGCAGCAGCAATGGCACAGCCTGTGCGCCTGATCTGGCAATTCAAACGCTTAACCGCATGAATGATGCCCAGCCCGTGGCTGACTATCAAGACTTTGCCGACTTTGCGCCCACCCTTGAGGCAGCCATGGCGCGCATTGCGGCGGTGCGCCCGGCCGATTACGCACGCAGCCGCAATGCCATTGACGGGGCAGTCAGCCAGCTCTCGCCGTACATTACGCACGGCTTCGTCAGCCTGAGTGAGGTGCTGGCGGGTGTCGCCTCGCGTTACCCCTTAGACCGGCAGCACAAGTTTGTTTTTGAACTGGGCTGGCGCGCCTATTTTCGCCATGTGTGGCAGCACCGGGGTTCGGGCATTTTGACGTCGCTGCACCAAGGCGTGCTGCCAGATCAGCAGTACGCGATGGTGATGCCAACCGACATACGGCAAGGCTGCACGGGGGTGCCCGTCATCGACCGCGCGGTGCACACCCTGTACACCACCGGCACCTTGCACAACCATGCCCGCATGTGGCTGGCCAGTTACCTGGTGCATATTCGCAAGGTGCATTGGCGCGCTGGTGCCGACTGGCTTTACGGCCATCTGCTTGACGGTGACCTGGCCAGTAACCACCTCAGCTGGCAGTGGGTGGCCGGTACAGGCAGCAGCAAGCCTTACCTGTTTAACGCCGACAACGTGGCCCGTTTTGCGCCTGCGCTCTGGCACAGTCCGGGCAGTGTGATTGACACCTCTTATGAAGAACTAGACCGCCTGGCCCGCCAGCCTGGGGGGCACGCGGACCGCGCCTATGGCCAGCACAACACCGCCCCCCATTTGAGCGAACCCACACTGTGGGCAACGCCACCTGCCGACTTGGCCTTGACCGCGCCCCAAGCAGAGCGCGTCAAGGACCGCGACGTTTGGCTGGTTCACCCGTGGAGTTTGGGGCCGCTGCCCAGCACCTTGCCAGACGATACGCTGGTGGTTGGGGTCTTTGTGGCAGATTTTCACCGTGACTGGCCCTGGAATGCGCGGCGTTGGCACTTTGTGCACCGCCGAATGGCCAAGATTGCTGACGTGCGCTGGCACGGTGACGCCGCCGCCCTTCGCGCTGCGCTGCAAAGTGCCCGCAGCGTTCGCTGCCTAGAAGAGCCGCACCTGGCGCCTTGGCTAAACCCTTGGGTGCAGTGCGAGCCAGCGACCACCCTGTTCGCCGCGGTTGACCCGCGCTGCGACTCTTTTTCTCAATGGTGGACGCGCGTATCCCGCGACAACAATAAACCTGCGTGAATGAAACCATTCAATCTGACCGCGCTCCCATGAAGAAAGCGGGCTTTGAGGTGTTTTGACTCGTTATAGAAAGCTGCATGAGCTTTCTATAAATCGGGTATCCGGATTTTCCGGTGGATTTAAGACTTAACGGATCAAAACTTTCCAGAGTCGATTTCAGCCTCCAGGGTGGATAGGTCTGCTCCAAGGTTCACTTGTTTGGTCTGAGTTCTGGTCTCGAACTCATCGGCCACCATGTCAATGAAACTCATCATCATTCGCGCCATTTGAATATCGTCAAACTTTGGCTTCTTTCTGACTTTGACCTTCTCCTGAAC
>JBIKZP010000035.1:0-10263 GCA_044354655.1 Rhodoferax sp.
CATGGCGTCGTAATCGATCTCTTCTTTGGCATTGAGACCGTAGCTCACCACGTTGAACCACTTGCCACTCATATTAAGCGGCATGCCGTGGGTGAGGTGGCCGCCTTCGGCCAGGCTCATGCCCATGATGGTGTCGCCAGGCTTCAAGAAAGCCAGAAACACGGCTTCGTTGGCCGATGCACCGCAATGCGGCTGCACGTTGGCGGCGTCAGCGCCAAAAATTTGTTTGACGCGGTCGATGGCGAGTTGCTCGGCCACGTCCACATATTCGCAGCCACCGTAGTAGCGCTTGCCGGGATAGCCTTCAGCGTATTTGTTGGTGAGCTGGGTGCCTTGCGCGGCCATGACCGCGGGTGAGGCGTAGTTTTCGCTGGCAATCAACTCAATGTGGTGCTCTTGACGGGCGTTTTCAGACTGAATGGCTGCCCACAGTTCAGGGTCAGTTTGCTCAATGAGGATATTTCGGTTGTACATGGTGGTCTCTTGAAGACAGTGGGCCTGAGGGTCATGTGAAATGAAACCAGGTTGCCCAGGCGAACGGCTAATACACAGAACCTCACGCAGGCCCTACGGTACGCTTCCCCGCAGTATTCCCGCGTCAGCGTTTCATTTCCGGAGGGGATTTGAGCGCCTATCGCCAGTTGCGTACCAAATGAGTTTAACTGACCCCAAGGGGCTTCCCAGGCGGGTAATCACGGGGTCAAAAGTGACGCAATTTTCTCTGGGAAAGTCTCTTTATTGACACTGTTTGTTTCTGGCTGCGTTACCAGGGCCGTCATTGAAACCGATCTGCCTTTGGCGACCGCTTGTAAGCGTGCATATTCAGCAATTACTTTTTCCACATAACCGCCGTCTTCGTCCGTGTTGGCGGCGCCCACGTAATAACGCAGGCCACCTTCGGTAGATCCGGCGCGTGCAATGCACTCCTGAAGCACTTTGACGCCGACTTTCAGGTTGGTCAGGGGGTCAAAAGCGGCCAGTTTGCCGCCAAAGCTTTCATATTTGTCACTGTGTACCTGCGTCATGACCTGCATCAGTCCCTGCGCACCCACCGGGCTTTGCGCGAAAGGGTTAAAGCCGGACTCAATCGCCATCACGGCCAAAATAAGCGTCGGGTCAAGCTTGGCGTGGATGCCAATTTCATAAGCCTGGGCAACCAGCGCACTCAGCGGCTCGGGCGCCACGCGGTATTTTTTACTGAGCCAATAAGCCACTGCCGCCTGTTGTTTGGGTAAATCTTGAGGGTTGCTTGCGGTGGCACGGTCAATCGCGTCGATTTCCGTATCAGAACCGTTCAGGGCGATCTGACGGGTTTGCAGCCAACTGATCAGTTTCACCTCACCCGCTTCACGCCATTCAGGCCGAGCGGTCAAGGTGAAGACGGCAAACATCACAGCCAGCCCGAGTAAGGCAAAACTGTTGTGGGTAATTTCAAAGAAGCCCTGGGCAATGTCGGTGGCGAATGTTCGCAGGCCCTGGGTCAATTTTTCTGTCGCTGTCATAGCTTCTCCTTCGTTCGCGGGGGCTGTGCTGCTGTTCTGAGTTCAGAAACAACACCAAGCGCCTCGTTTGGGTTGGTACGCTATCAATATCCTGCGGGGTTTTTCACTCGTGGTGCAGAGATTTGACTATGCCGGGTTCGGCAGCGGATTCGGGTTATCCCTGAGTAATTCTGGGAAAGCCGGATTCTAAGGGTGCATATATATCAAGTCAAGCATATGAAATAGATTTGTTATGCATTCGAAATGTGGTGCGGGGTATGAGTTCCACCCGTTGAAGGTTCATTTAGCCTTGACCGCCCTGGTTTCCCCCAGTCGTCCTGTTCGGGCCAAGTAGTTCTGGGTAAAAACGCAACGAAGAGGGGCCTAACGCATAAAGATAGGCGCTGGTTTTGCCGGCGCCCCAATTACCGGCGAAAATAACGCTTCAACCCCGTCTCGTCGTAGATCGGGATTTTCCCTTTTGCCTGTGCGATTCATGTTCCCTTTTCCTGCCTTCTCCAAAGCTGTTGACACCACCGAGGTGACCTCCACTGCTGCCAAAGCCCATGACCCCCATCCACTTGATGCATTGACGGGTGGGGCGTTTTCTGCCCAGACCTCGGGCGAGCGGCTGTCAAAAATTCGTGACTGGTTGGCAACTTCCCCCAGCGCCGAGCACCTGCAGGCCGTGTTCAAGGAGCTCAGTGGCAAAGACAAGGGTGCCGCCAAGTTGGTGCGGGAAAAGATCGACGACATCAAGCGCAGCAGGACTCAGGAGTCCATGGCCAGCGAATGGGCCGATAAAGCCCAAGCCTTACTGGCCCTGCCCAAACTCAATATTGCCGACGCCATGGCCTGGCAACGTGACGCCGCCAAAGCGGGTGCGCCCCTGAGCAAGGAGCCCTTGTCTAGCCTTAAAACGCAACTGGGTGAACGCGTCAAAGTCATTGAAGACCTGCAGCACCGGGTGCAAGTGCAGCGCGAAGCTGCCGTGTTGCTGGCCCAGCGCATAGAAATTTTGTCGACCAAGTCCTGGCGCGATGCCCAGGCCGTGCTGGACGCATTGCACGCCGATGTAGACCACTGGCAGGCGCAGGCCGCCACATTGCAAAGTGACGCCAACTGGGCCAGCGTTGATGCCAAATACCCCCCACTGCTTGATGCCTCCAGGGCGCAGCTTTTGGTGGTGTGGGAAGCGTTCAAGACCGCATTGGCCCAAGCCGTAGCGGCCGTTGCGGACGCCAACGCAGCCCTACCGCCGGTGCCGGTCTGGGCCGATGAAGTGCGCGTGTTGCGCGGCGTACCCAAAGAGGCCGCTAGCAAGCCGCAGAAACCCAAAATCGATCCCGAAACCAAAGCCCATGCCGTGAGTGCTGTGACGGATGCGCTGACCAAGTTGGAGCAGGAAATTGCCCAAGGGCACGGCAAAGCCAGTGCTGGCGCGGCTGCCGCGCTGCGTCAGGCGCTCAAGGAATTTGGGAAAATTGTGGATGACAAGCTGGAAAACCAAGCCCATGCTGCACTCGCAGCCGCTGGCGAGCTTGAAGGCTGGCAACGCTGGCGCGCTGACCAACTGCGTGAAGAGTTGGTGGCGAAGGCTGAAGGATTGCTCAAACGTCCTGAAGGTCAAGCCATGGGCGGGCGCAAGATACAGGAAAACCTTCGTGCCTTGCGCGACCAATGGAAACAAACTGACCAGGGTGGCGTACCCAACCATGGCCTGTGGAAACGTTTTGACGATGCCTGCAACGAGGCCCATAAAGTTGTGGAAGCCTGGTTGGAAAAGCTCAAAACAGAATCGACTGAGAACCGGGCACAGCGCCTAGCGCTGATTGAAGAGGTCAAAGCCTGGGCTGCTGCCAATACGGTGGCGAAGGACGATGACTGGAAGGGCTTCAGCCGCATCTTGCATCAGTTTGGCGACCGTTGGCGTGACGGTGGGCACGTGGGTGAAAAAGCGTTTGCCGAGCTGCAGCCTTTATGGAAGGCCGCTATTCAGGAGGCCGCAGCGCCGCTGGAGGCTTTGCAGGCGAACAGCCTCGCCGCTCGCCAGGCCATGATTGAAGAAGCCAAAGTGCTGGGTGCCGCCCCAGTGCTGCGTATAGATGCCGTTAAAGCCCTGCAACAACGCTGGCAGGCCGAGGCGCATACGGTGCCCATGGACCGCCGTCAGGAACAAAAATTATGGGATGCCTTCCGTAAGCCGATTGACGAAGCCTTTAACCGCAAGACCGCCGACCGCGAAAAAGCCGACATGGCGTTGGGCGAGCGCGACCGCACGGTCCTTGATGCCGCCAAAGCACTTGAAGCCGCCAACGCAGGCGGGGACGCCGCTGCAATTCGCCAAGCCATGAGCGCGCTTGAAGCGGCACTGCGCGGCCAGGCGCAAGCCAAAGCAGAAGTGGCGGCTGCCGTTCAGGCGGCTGACCAGGCGCAGCATGTGGCGCATGCCCAGGCCCCTGCCTCAGAAACCGAGCCAAGCCCCGATGGGGACGCTTCAGTGGAGGTCCCTGCAGCGTCGACAGAAACTGCAGAAGCTCAAGAAACAGCTGAAGCACAAGAAGCCGTTGCGCCTGCCGCGCCAGTGGCTCCGCCCAAAGCGCCCCCTCGGCCGGTGGTGGCCGTGCGCGGTGATGACCGCCCGGGCATGAAAAAGACCGAACCCGCTGCCCCCATGGGGCGTGGTGGCAAGTTTGGTGAACGCAAAGAGGGCGGCCGTGATGCGCCCCGCGATGCCCGCTCCATGGGGCGCACCGATGAGCGTGCTCCGCGTCGTGACGGTCGTGACGGTCGAGATGGCGCGCCCGGCGCTTGGCAAGAGGCGCCGCGCCTAGGTGATGCCGCTTTCCGTGCTCAGCGTGATGCGTTGGAACATGCCCAAATGACCCTGCGCAAACTCGCAGCCCAAGCCCATGGCGAAGCGCTGACCGAGTTGCTGGCGGCCTGGGAGCACCGAGACGCTGCGAAAGTGCCTTCAGCGCAAGACCTGGGCAACCGCGTCAATGCCACAACACGCAGCGCTTGGGCCAAGGCACTGTCGCAAGCTTCGACGGTTGATTCCGGTGTAGCGCTGCTGCGTCTGGAAATGGCCTCCGAAATCCCGACGCCTGCAGAGCACCTCAATGCGCGTCGTGCATTGCAACTGCAATTGCTGACTAAACGTCATGATCCGGCGCCGGCGCAGACCTGGGGTCAGGATGTTGCCACCGTGCTGGGCAGCGGCTTTGAAGCAAGCCAGGCGCGTAGATTGCAAAATGCGCTGAAGATTTTGCTCAGGCCTTAAGTGCTCAGGACTCAGGCTGCCTGAGCCAGGGGCAGCCTGTTCAGGCTGCACGAGGCTTTGGAGGCCTCTGCACTTAAGCGCAACACCTCACCCCGGGCGGGCAGGGCGTCTAGTGCCCAGTCACTCAGCACAATGCGTTGCAGACCATTGCCCAGCGCATGCTCTGCGGGTTGGTGGGTGTGGCCATGAATCAACGTGTTGGATTGCGCAGACATGAGCCAGTCTGTGCATGCTTGCGCGTCCAGGTCAATATAAGTTGTACTCAGGCTTTTGCGCTGCTCGCTTTGGGACCGCAACTCGCGGGCTAGGGCCTGGCGCTCGGCCAGTGGGCGGGCTAAAAATACTTGTTGCCAATCAGGGCTGCGCACCTGGGCTCGAAACTTCATGTAATCCACATCTTGCAGACACAGCGCGTCGCCATGAGACAGCAGCCAGCGCTGGCCTGCAAAGGACAACACAGTGGGGTCGTCCAACAGCGTCATGCCTGCGCACTTAGCCAGGTCAGAGCCCACCAAAAAGTCGCGGTTGCCGCGCATAAAAAATACCGGCATGCGCGCGCTTGTGGCCAGCAGTATGGCTGCGCAACGCGACTCGAACCCCTCGCTTGAATCTGTGGCTGAATCGGCGTGGGTGTTCAATACATCGTCACCCACCCACACCTCAAACAGGTCACCCAGAATGAACAGGGCGTCAGCCTTTGTGCTGTGCATGTACTGCTGCCAAGCGGCCCAGGTGGCGGGCTCGCTGGCCT
The DNA here is from genome assembly GCA_044354655.1 of Rhodoferax sp. GTDB lineage: Bacteria > Pseudomonadota > Gammaproteobacteria > Burkholderiales > Burkholderiaceae_C > Rhodoferax. The sequence goes on from JBIKZP010000035.1 coordinate 5,516, forward strand.
GTAAATGCAGGTCGGAGATGAAATCAATCTGGCGCCAGGCGGGCGGCGCCTCAAGAACCGGCCAGGTCGTCGTCACAGACTGTGCGGACGACCGGGGCGCGGCAGGCTGCATGTCAGATGACCACGGCCTTCTCGATCATCACATCGTCCACGGGCACGTCATCGTGGTGGCCCTGGCGACCGGTTTTGACAGCCGCCATCTGGTCGACGATTTCTTGACCCGCTGTCACTTTGCCAAACACGGCATATCCCCAACCTTGAGCTGAAATAGCGGTGTGGTTCAGAAAATCGTTATCGGCAACGTTGATGAAAAACTGGGCAGTGGCCGAGTGGGGGTCGCTGGTGCGGGCCATGGCCAGGGTGTAGTGTTTGTTTTTCAGGCCGTTATTGGCTTCGTTGGCAATATGTTCGCCCGTGGGCTTTTGTTTCATGCCGGTTTCAAAACCACCGCCTTGGACCATAAATCCAGGAATCACACGGTGAAAAATGGTGTTGTCGTAGTGGCCACTTTCTACGTAGCTCAAAAAGTTGGCGGTTGACTTGGGTGCTTTTTCCAAGTCCAGTTCAACCGTGATGACGCCAAGTTTGGCAATGTGGAGTTCGACTTGCGGATTGCTCATGATTTATTTAGTGAGAGTTGCGGAAAGAATAAGAACTGTGGTTTTTGGTACGTCAGAGGGAAAATTGCCGCCGGCCCCGGTGGGGGTAACCTTGATTTTCTGGATGACTTCCATACCGCTGACCACCTTGCCAAAAACCGTGTAGCCAAACAATTGCGGTGCATTCACCAGATTGGCACGGGGTGTATTTTCGTATATCCGGCCCTGGTATTCAAACCGGGGCACGGGATCCCCTGGCGGGATTAAGGTTGGATCTAAAAAGCCGTTGTCCTTGACGTTGATGAAGAACTGCGCGGTGGCCGACTGCGGGTCGTTGGTGCGCGCCATGGCCAGCGTGCCCACCACGTTTTTTGGGCCGCCTTTGGAAAGGGCTTCACGGCCTTCATGCACGACCGGGGCACGCGTTTTGCGCTCAGTGAACTTGGCATCAAAACCGCCACCCTGCACCATGAAGTTTTCAATGACGCGGTGAAAGATCGTGCCGTCATAGTGCTTGTCCTTGACGTATTGCAAAAAATTCTCCACCGTCTTGGGCGCCTTGTCGGGGTAGACCTCGACGACGAATTCACCGGCTGTGGTGGTGAATTTAACCCGTGGTGCTTCTTGGGCCAAGGCAGGCAAAACCGCACCCAGTAGGGCGCAGAGAGCCAATGAAAACAGGCGGGACGCTGAAAAAAGAGTGAATTTCAAGAGGAGAGCTTTCATCAAGGCTTGGTTGCTGGGGCCGGGGCCTGCAAGCTGGGGTTGTTGGGGGCGGGGCTCGAAACAGGTGCAACGGGGGCTAAGGGTGCTTGAGCATTGGGCTTGGCCCCGCCCGTGAGCAGCTGCCGTATCAGCGCCATCTTGGGTGCCAGGGCGGCGTTGCCTGGCTCAAGTTGCAGTGCACGGACGTAGGCCAGGCTGGCCAGTTTGGCATACAAGTCGCCCAGGTTTTCTTGGGCTGTGGCGTAGTCCGGGTTGGCACGCACGGCCAACTCCAAGGCCTCACGGGCCTTGTCTATCTGGTTCTGGCTGGCCAGCAAGACCGCCAGGTTGTTGTAGGGCTCGGGCAACTCGGGAAAGGCCTGCGTCATGGCCGTGAAGGTGGCAATTGCCGCATCTGTTTTGCCCTGGTCGCGCTGAATCAGACCTTTAAGAAACTGCATTTGCGGGTCGCCCGGCGTGTTCAGCAGGTAGGTGTCTGCCTGGCTGGCTGCCTGCTCCAGCTGCCCAGATCGCATGGTTTGCATGACATCGGTGTAGACGTCAGCATGGGCCGAAGGCAGCCAGAAAGCCAGGGCCAGCGAGACCATCCGCAGGGTGGTTAAAAACAAGGTGCGAGCATCATTCATGGCGACTTTAGCGGGTGGGTGAACGATTAATTTTGGTGCTTGAATGGGGCTGGCAGGGCTATATACTGGGCTCCCACCGGCTTGGGACAGCCCTCAAGCTTCGTATTATCCATGCATCAATTGCCATTGCCGCGCCGCCCCGCTAGCATCACCAGAATTTCGCCGTTTTTTCACTATTCATGAGCCTGCGCATTTACAACACGCTGTCGCGCCAGACAGAGCCCTTGACACCCCTTGAGCCTGGGCACGTGCGCATGTATGTCTGCGGCATGACCATTTACGACTTTTGCCACATCGGCCACGCCCGCATGATGATGGCGTTTGACGTGGTGCAGCGCTGGCTCAAGGCCAGTGCTTACCAGGTGACTTACGTGCGTAATATCACTGATATTGACGACAAGATCATCAAGCGGGCGGTAGAGCGGGGCATCAGCATCCGCGCCCTGACCGACGAGATGATTGCCGCCATGCACGAAGACGTGGCCAAGCTCGGCATTGAGCCGCCCACGCTGGAGCCGCGTGCCACCGAGTACGTGCCGCAGATGCTGAGTCTGATCGGCAAATTGCAAGACAAAGGTCTGGCTTACCAGTCCAGCAACGGCGACGTGAACTATGCGGTTCGTCAATTCCCCGGCTACGGCAAGCTCTCAGGCAAGTCCCTGGACGACCTGCGCGCCGGGGAGCGCGTGGCGGTCGCCGATGGCAAGGACGACCCACTGGATTTTGTGTTGTGGAAGTCTGCCAAGGCCACCGAGCCCGATGACGCCAAATGGGACAGTGTCTACGGCAAGGGCCGCCCCGGTTGGCATATTGAATGTTCGGCCATGAGTTGCGCCACGCTGGGTGAAACCTTTGACATCCACGGTGGCGGCGCTGACTTGCAGTTCCCCCACCACGAAAACGAAATTGCCCAGAGCGAAGGCGCCACCGGCAAACCGCTGGCCAATTTTTGGGTTCACAACGGCTTTGTGCGGGTGGACAACGAGAAAATGTCCAAAAGCCTGGGCAACTTCTTCACCATTCGGGAAGTGCTGGCCAAGTACAAGGCCGAAGCGGTGCGGTTTTTTCTGGTCCGCACCCATTACCGTACCGCTTTGAATTACAGCGACGTGCACCTGGACGACGCCAACCAGGCGCTCAATCGCCTCTACACCGCGCTGAGCCTGGTGCCACCAGCCGAGGTGGCGATTGACTGGACGCAGCCCTATGCCGCACGCTTCAAGGCGGCCATGGACGACGACTTTGGCACGCCCGAGGCCATTGCCGTGCTGTTTGACCTGGCCGGGGAAGTTAACCGCACCCGCTCTGCGGAACTCGCTGGCTTACTCAGGGCGTTGGGGGCGTGTCTTGGCTTGCTGCAGCAGAATCCTGCTGACTTTCTGCAGGCGGGCGCCACACTGGACGACGCCACCATCCAGGCTTTGATCGTGGAACGCGCCAACGCCAAGGCGGCCAAGAATTTCCAGGAGGCCGACCGCATTCGCCAAGACTTGCTGCGCCAGGGCATTGTGCTCAAAGACGCGGCCTCGGGCACCACTTGGGAAGCGGTGTCATGAGCTGTACCGTCTTGCTAGCCCTGGTCCGGATTGGGTATTGAAATGGCTGTGACTAAAAAAACTTCTGAAGTCGTGTCCACCCCCGATTATTGGGAGGAGGCCTGCAAGCACCTGATGAAAAAAGACCGCGTGATGAAGCGGCTTATTCCCCAGTTTGGTGATGCCTGCCTGCAAACCCGGGGTGATGCCTTTGTCACGCTGGCCCGCAGCATCGTAGGCCAGCAAATATCGGTCAAGGCGGCTCAAACCGTGTGGGATCGGTTTGCGCTACTGCCCAAAAAAATGACCGCAGCCAATGTGCTCAAGCTCAAGGTGGACGACATGCGGGCGGCTGGTCTGAGCGCCAGAAAAGTGGAGTACCTGGTTGACCTGTCCTTGCACTTCGACAGTGGCACCGTGCACGTCAAAGCCTGGGAGGCCATGGACGACGAAGCCATCATTGCCGAACTCATTGGCATTCGTGGCATCGGGCGTTGGACTGCCGAGATGTTTTTGATCTTCTATCTGATGCGTCCCAACGTGTTGCCGTTGGACGATGTGGGCCTGATCAACGGTATCAGCAAGAGTTATTTCTCTGGCGATGTGGTCAGCCGCAGCGATGCGCGTGAGGTCGCCGCCGCCTGGGCGCCTTATTGCAGCGTGGCAACTTGGTATATTTGGCGCTCGCTGGATCCGCTGCCCGTCGTGTATTGAGCGCTGGGCGCCCCAAATGAATGGTTATTAAGGAGTATCAGCTTGGCTAAAAAGACATTTCTGGATTTCGAGCAACCGATTGCCGATCTTGAAAACAAAATTGAAGAGCTGCGCTATGTGCAAACCGAGTCGGCCGTTGATATTTCAAGCGAGATCGACCAACTGGCCAAGAAAAGCCAGCAACTCACCAAAGACATTTACAGCGACCTGACGCCCTGGCAAATCACCAAAATTGCACGCCACGCCGAGCGTCCCTACACGCTGGACTACGTCAACGAAATCTTCACCCATTTTGTAGAGCTGCACGGCGACCGGCATTTTTCCGATGACCTGAGCATCGTGGGCGGTCTGGCGCGTTTCAATGGAACGCCGTGCATGATTATTGGTCAGCAAAAAGGGCGCGACACCAAAGAGCGCGGCCTGCGCAACTTTGGCATGAGCAAGCCCGAGGGCTACCGCAAGGCCCTGCGCCTCATGAAAACGGCTGAAAAATTCAAGCTCCCTTTGTTCACCTTTGTGGACACCCCCGGCGCCTATCCTGGCATTGA
>JBIKZP010000372.1:0-3338 GCA_044354655.1 Rhodoferax sp.
CTGTTCCACACCGGTGGGTGTCAGGTCCACATCGGTCCAGCCGGTGAAACGGTTTTCAAGATTCCAGGTCGACTCGCCGTGGCGAATAAGAACTAATTTGTACATGGTGCGTAAGGAGGGAATTGACCAGCCATGAAGGAAATCATGGCACTTGGCGTCGGGACAATAAGCCTGCCCGATTCACGTTGAGCCACTGCATTCTAAAATGAGCCGTTTACCCAAGCGCTTACACACAAGGAACAAAGTGAAATTTATTCTCGATAACTGGATGTTGATGGTTCTGGCCCTGGTCTCTGGCAGCCTGCTTTTGTGGCCCGCGCTCAAGGGCGCTACCGGTGGCGGCTTGTCGGCCGAGCAGGCCGTGCAACTGATCAACCGTGAAAAAGCCGTGGTGATTGACGTGTGCGAAGAAGGCGAATTTGCTGCAGGTCATGTCACGGGCGCCAAAAACATCCCCTTAAGCCAGCTAGAGGCCAAACTGCCCTCGCTTGCCAAAAACAAATCTGTGCCCTTGATTCTGGTGTGCCAGTCGGGCGCCCGCTCGGGTCGCGCCCTGGGCATTGCCAAAAAACTCGGTTACGAGCAGGCCCAGTCGCTGGCCGGTGGGCTTGGTGCTTGGAAAAGTGCCAATTTGCCGCTTGAAAAAGCCTGATTTCATCAGGTACTTTCAGACCTTTTAGACCCCTTAAACCTCTTAGGACACCTATGCAAGCCGTCAAGATGTACACCACCGCTGTTTGCCCCTACTGCGTGCGAGCCAAACAGTTGCTCAAAGCCCGCGGGGTTGAGCTGATTGAAGAAATTCGCATTGACCTGGACCCAGTGCAGCGTCAATTCATGATGGACGCCACCGGCCGGCGCACTGTGCCCCAAATTTACATTGGCGCCACCCACGTGGGCGGGTGCGATGACCTGGTGGCCCTCGATGGTCGTGGCGAGCTGCTGCCCCTGCTCGCTGCCGCCTGAGATAATAATTCCCGTCCCGATTGATTCGCCCGCTTTGGACTTCCCGAGCGGGCTTTGTTTTGAACTGAAAGTACCCCCATGGCAGATAACCTCGACCCCGTTTTCCAAATTCAGCGCGTCTACCTCAAAGGCGCCTCACTGGAGCAGCCTAATTCCCCGGCCATTCTGCTGGAACAAGAGTCACCTTCGGTGGACATCCAGCTTGGCGTTAACGCCTCACCCATTGCTGAAGGCATGTTTGAAGTCTCGGTAACGGCCACAGTGCAAACCAAGATCAATGACAAGACCGTGTTTTTGGTTGAAGCCACCCAGGCCGGCATCTTTGAAATTCGCAATCTGCCGGAAGAACAAATGGGTCAAATCATGGGCATTGCCTGCCCCCAGATCGTCTACCCGTACCTGCGCGGCAACGTGGCCGACCTGATTCAGCGCGGTGGCTTCCCCCCCGTGCACCTGTCGGAGATCAACTTCCAGGCCATGTACGACCAGCAGCAGGCTGCCGCACAAGGCCAACCTGCCGTCACGCAATAAGGCTTACGCCCTTCTAGCCACAACGCCCACCCTCATTCAGGGCACTGCCGGCCATGAAAATTGTTGTTATCGGCGCTGGAGCCTGGGGTACGGCGCTGGCCATCAGTGCCGCGCAAAACCCTGCAAGCAGTCACCAGGTCACCCTGTGGGCGCGCGATTCAACCCAGGTTCAGGCCATGCAGGCGCTGCGTGTGAACAGCCGCTACCTGCCCGAGGTGACGCTGCCGCCCTCCCTGCAACTGGCTGTTAGCGCGCCCGATGAAATTGGCGCCTTGGTTCGCGGGGCTGACGTGGTGATTGTGGCCACGCCCATGGCGGGTCTGCGTGCCATGCTGACGCAGTTGCGGCACTGTCAGGTGCCGGTGGCCTGGCTTTGCAAAGGCTTTGAAGCCGCCCAAGCGGGGGCAGCAGGGCTGCTGGCCCATGAAATTCAAGCCCAGGTGGCGCCAAAATTGATGGCCGGCGTGCTCAGTGGCCCCAGCTTTGCGCTGGAGGTGGCGCGTGGCCAACCCACCGCCCTGGTAGCCGCCAGCGTGCACGGCGAAATGCGCCAAGCCTTGGTCAACGCCTTTCACAGCCCCAGTCTGCGCGTCTACGCCAACGACGACATCGTCGGTGTGGAGGTAGGTGGCGCGGTAAAAAACGTGCTGGCCATTGCAACAGGCTTATGCGACGGCCTGCAACTGGGCCTGAACGCCCGTGCCGCCCTGATCACCCGCGGCCTGGCGGAAATGACGCGCCTGGGCGCTGCACTCGGCGCCCGTGCAGACACCTTCATGGGCCTCAGCGGCCTGGGTGATTTGGTGCTGACCGCCACCGGCGATCTGTCTCGCAACCGCCGTGTCGGGCTTGCGCTGGCACAAGGGCATACCCTGCAACAGGCGGTAGCCTCGCTCGGCCATGTGGCTGAAGGCGTGTACTGCGCGCGCACTGTGGTGCAGCGTGCCGCCACGCTGGGCGTAGACATGCCGATCGCCCAAGCCGTGGTGGCTTTGCTAGACGGCCACCTGGCCCCGGCGCAGGCCGTGGCCTTGTTGATGGGGCGTGAACCCACCGCTGAACCTGTTTAACGTGCACGCTGACCATGACTACACCCTTGTTTGATTTCTCCCCCGAAGCCGTCGCCGCCCTGGCCCGGGCCGACGCCGCGCGTGCTTTGCAAGAAGACGTGGGCGACAGCCTGCAACACGGCGACCTGACTGCCGGCCTGATAGACCCTGCGCGCCAGTGCCGGGCTCGCGTGTTGGCGCGTGAGTCCGCCATCATTTGCGGCAGCCCTTGGGCGCAGGCGGCGGTGCTATTGCTCTGCCCGGACATGCAGATCCACTGGCTGGTCAGCGAAGGCACGCGCTGCGCGCCCGACCAGGTGGTGCTGGAGCTGCAAGGCCCGGCGCGCGCCTTGCTCACCGCTGAACGTACATTACTCAATTTTCTGCAACTCTTAAGCGCTGTGGCCACCCAGACCGCCAGTTTTGTACAGGCGGTGCAGAGCGTGCCGGGCAACCGGGCGCAGATTGTGGACACGCGCAAAACCCTGCCTGGCCTGCGCTTGGCCCAAAAGTACGCGGTGCGCACCGGCGGCGGCACCAACCACCGAATCGGCTTGTACGACGCCGTGCTGATCAAAGAAAACCATATCGCTGCCGCTGGGGGCATTGCGCCCGTGTTGGCGCGCGCCGCAGCGGTGGCGCCCACGGCACGGTTTGTTGAAATCGAAGTCGAAACCCTGAGTCAACTCAACGAAGCCCTGGACGCCGGCGCCAGCATGGTGTTGCTGGACAACATGACGCTGGACCAACTGCGCGAGGCCGTGCGCCTCAATGCTGGGCGTGCGATTCTTG
>JBIKZP010000373.1:0-3333 GCA_044354655.1 Rhodoferax sp.
CCCTGTCGCTGGCCCGCGCGGCCCACGTGGGCAATGTCTACGTCAACCGCAACCAGATAGGCGCGGTGGTGGGTGTACAGCCCTTCGGCGGCGAAGGCCTCAGCGGCACCGGCCCCAAAGCCGGTGGCCCGCATTACCTGTACCGCTTCTGCACGGAGCAAACCCTCACCATCAACACCACCGCCGCCGGCGGCAACGCTGCCTTGCTGGCGGGCTGAGTACAGACCCAGACCTAAACCAAGACCCAGCGGTCAGCGTTTGCGCATCAAGGTGCTTTTGCCGAACAGGGACTCGATGAGGTCAACCGCCACCACGGCGGTGCGGTTGTGCACGTCAAAGGCGGGGTTGAGTTCCATCAGGTCCAGGGAGGCCAGGCGGCCGGTGTCAGCGATCATTTCCATGCACAGCTGCGCTTCCCGGTAAGTGGGGCCGCCGCGCACGGTGGTGCCTACGCCGGGGGCAATGTCAGGGTCCAGAAAATCCACGTCAAAACTCACATGCAGGTGGGTGTTGTTGTCTAGGTGGGCCAGCGCCTGGTTCATGGTGGCGCGCATGCCCATCTCATCGATGTAGCGCATGTCAAACACCTCCAACCCGGCTTCATGCACCAGGCGCTTCTCGCCTTCGTCCACGCTGCGAATGCCAATTTGTTTGATCCAGGCCGGCTCAATCGCTGGCGTTTGCCCGCCCATGCCAGTGAGCGCTGCCGGGCCGTAACCGCACAGGCAGGCCACCGGCATGCCGTGCAGGTTGCCGCTGGGCGTGAGGGCGTTGGTGTTGAAGTCGGCGTGGGCGTCCAGCCACAGCACGCGCAGCTGTTTGCCGGTGTCGCGGCAGTGGCGCGCCACGGCGCTGATGGAGCCCAGCCCCAGGCAGTGGTCGCCACCTAATACCACGGGCAAATGGCCTTGGCCGAGTTCGCTGTACACCGCGTCATGCACGGCGCTGTTCCAGGCCACCACTTCGTCCAGGTGACGGTAGCCGTCTACCGGGGCCAGCCAGGGGTTGGCCGGGCCGCTCAGGTTGCCACGGTCAAGCACCTGCAAGCCCAGGCCTTGTAGCACCGGTACCAGGTTGGCCACGCGCAGCGCTTCGGGCCCCATGCTGGCGCCGCGGCTGCCCGCACCAATGTCGGTGGGCGCACCAATCAGGCTAACGGCGGGGTGGCGCACGGGTGGTTGGCTCTGGTTCATACGCCAGCCCCGCCCAGTTGGAACACCGGCAAACGCTCCCCCACCAGCAGGCCGCGGGCGTTGATGATCTCGCGTGTGCGCCACGGTGCCAGTTCTTGGCGTTGTGCGTCGTCCAGCCAGCCCAGTTGATCCAGCAACTCCACCGTGGCGGCAAACAGGGCGGGCTTGTTGCCGTCGCTGATTTTGATGGCCAGCGCCTCGCCCCGGCTTTTGCTGCCGATGACCTGCACGCCATCGGCGCCCACCTTGCTGACCCAGTCGCCGCGCCCGGCACGCATGAAGGCCAGGTCGTTGCGCCCGGTGCCCGACACCAACTCGGGGTGCGTGGTCATGGCCGTGCTCAGGGTGGCAAAGCTTTCGCCAAACTCGGGGTCTTGCGCGCCACTGGCCAGGCGCGCATAGCCGTAGGCCAGCTTGGCCAGGGGCAGCGCGTAGTTGGGGGCCGAGCAGCCGTCAATGCCCATCTTGAAATCTTCAGGCGCCATGCCTACTGCGCGCGCCACGTCGCGTCGAATCGCCTTTTGCAGCGGGTGCGCCGGCTCGGTGTAGTCGTCCAGGCTCAGGCCGTGCTGCACGCAATAGGCCAGAAAGCCGGCGTGCTTGCCGCTGCAGTTGTTGTGGCGTTCGTCGTACTGCAAACCCACAGGGGGCGCCTGGTCCAGCAGCGTGAACAGGCCCGGTACATGGCAGCCGCATCGCAAGGCCTGGTAGCTCAGCCCGGCTTTTTCCAGCATGCCTTGCGCCGTCGCCACATGCATGGCTTCGCCGTTGTGGCTGGCGCACATCAGCGCCACCTGCTCGGAGCCAAAGCCAAACTGCTGGTGGCCTTTGGCTTGCATGAAGGGCAGGGCTTGCAGCGCTTTGAGCGTGGAGCGCGAGAACGTGAGCCAGTTCGGGTCGCCCGCCTGGGCCACCAGTTGTCCGCGCGTGTTGACCACAGCCACGGCGCCAAAGTGGCGGTTTTCCAGCGTGCCGCCACGCGTCATTTCAATCAGGGGAACCAGGTGTTGGGGGGTGGTAGTCATGGGGATATTTTGACCCAAAGCCCAGTCCAGGCGCAGGCGCTGTCTCAGGCTTGACCGGGCGCGTGCGGCGCATGCCGCAAAATTGCCGCATGACTGACATTCGCTCCCCCTTGCCCGCCCGCATCGTCCAGTGGCTGGTGCGCCCCGGTGACCACCTCCAGGCCGGCGACCTGTTGCTGATTCTCGAGGCCATGAAAATGGAACACGAGTTGCACGCGCCCCACGCCGGCACCCTGGGTGAGCTGTTCTACGCCGCCGGTGAAACCGTGGCAGAAGGCGACTTGTTGTCCCAACTGACGCAGACCAGCGCCGCCTCGGCGCCAGAGGCTGCCGCTGTTATTTCTGTGCCTGACCCCAAGCCAACCGCCACCGCCACACTGCAACGTGCCGACCTGCAAGCCCTGCTGCAGCGCCAAGCCCACACGCAAGACGCTCAGCGCCCCCAAGCCGTGGCCAAGCGCCACGCCCTAGGCCTGCGCACCGCGCGCGAGAACATTGCCGACCTGACCGAGCCGGGCAGCTTCATGGAATATGGCGCCCTGGCTGTGGCCGCGCAGCGCAGCCGCCGCAGCGAAGCCGACCTGATTGCCAACACCCCGGCCGATGGCATGGTGACCGGCATTGGCAGCGTCAACCCCGCCCAGTGCGGCCCCGAGCGCAGTCGCACCGTGGTTATGGCCTACGACGCTACCGTGCTGGCCGGCACCCAAGGCATGCGCAACCACCAAAAAACCGACCGCATGCTGGGCTTGGCGCTGCAACAAAAACTGCCCGTGGTGTTGTTCGCCGAAGGCGGCGGCGGCCGTCCGGGCGATGTGGACATGCCCATCGTGGCCGGCCTGCACGTGGCCACCTTTGCCAGCTTTGCACGCTTGAACGGCCAGGTGCCCGTGGTGGCGGTGGTGGCCGGGCGTTGCTTTGCCGGCAACGCCGCGCTGGCCGGTTGTGCCGACGTCATCATTGCCACCCGAGACAGCAACTTGGGACTGGGCGGCCCAGCCATGGTGGAAGGCGGTGGCCTAGGTGTCTTCAAGCCCGAGCAGATTGGTCCGGCCAGTGAGCAGCACGCCAATGGCGTCATAGATATTTTGGTGGACGACGAAGCGCAGGCCGTG
>JBIKZP010000374.1:0-3330 GCA_044354655.1 Rhodoferax sp.
AAGGTAGACCGCGCCAGCATGGCCCACGGGCTGGAAGTGCGCGAGCCCTTGATGGACCATGAACTGGTGGAGTGGATGGCCACGCTGCCCTCGCACCACAAGATGCAGGGCGGGCACAGCAAGCGGTTGCTCAAACAAAGCTTTGAGCAGCACCTGCCGCATGCGCTGTTGTACCGGCCCAAGATGGGCTTTTCTGTGCCCATGGCCAGTTGGTTGCGTGGCCCCTTGCGCACGCGTGTGCGCGCAGCCTTGCTGGGGCCTGCGCTGCAGGCATCGGGCTACTTCAATCCACACACCTTGCGCCAGCTGCTAGACCAGCATGAGCAGGGCGTGCGCGACCACAGTACGCCGATTTGGTCGCTGCTGATGTTCGAAGCATTCTTGCGCCAGGTTGTGCCCCGGCCCTGATATGAAACGCCTGCGTCCATGAAAATTTTGTACCATCACCGCACCGCCTCGCGCGACGGCCAGTCCACCCACATCGACGAGATGATTCGTGCCTTGCGGGCCAATGGGCATGAGGTGCGGGAATGCGGCCCACCCTTGTCACAGCGGCACCTGGCCCAGGGCATGGGGTCGGGCCGCACCGGCTGGGTCAGCCGCTTCAAGCTGCTGCTGCCCCGGTGGTTGTATGAGCTGGGTGAGCTGGCCTATTCGGTGCTGGCCTACCGGCGGTTGGCGCGTGCGGTGCGCGACTTTGCACCCGACATGCTGTACGAGCGCTACAACCTGTACCTGCTGGCAGGTCTCTGGACCAGCCGGCGCTTTCGCTTGCCGCTGCTGCTGGAGGTGAACGCCCCCATGGCGCAGGAACGGCGTGCCTACGGGGGTCTGGCGTGGCCAGGCCTGGCCCAGCGCGTGGAGCTGTACATCTGGAAAAATGCCACGGTGGTCTTACCCGTGACCCATGTGCTGGCCCGCCAGATGGTGGCGCAAGGGGTCCAGCCTGAACGCATCACGGTCATCCCCAACGCGATTGACCCCGCCCACTACCAGCACCTGCCTGGCGCCGATCAAGCGCGCGCAGCCCAGGGCTTGAGCGGTCGGTTGGTCATTGGCTTTACCGGCTTTGTACGCGAGTGGGACCGGCTGGAGCGGGTGGTGAAATGGTTGGCTGCGCGGCCCCGCTCTCCAATGGGGAGCGCTGGCCCGGCTGGTCCGGTGCTGCATCTGCTGGTGGTGGGCGACGGCCCGGCCCGCGCCAGCATTGAACAGTGCGCCCGGGCGCACGGGGTGGCATCGCAGGTCAGCTTCACGGGCGTCGTGGCGCGCCAACAGGTGCCGGCCCTGGCGATGGCGTTTGATGTCGCGCTGCAGACGGCGCTGGTGCCTTATGCCTCGCCCTTGTGCCTGTTTGAGTACCTGGCGCTCGGCAAAGCCATTGTTGCGCCCAACCAGCCCAACCACCTTGAAATTGTGCGCCATGGCGTCAACGCCTGGCTGTACGACGCACAGGCCGATGACGGTTTGGAGCAGGCCCTCAACGTGCTGTGCGCCGATGCCGCCTTGCGCGAGCAACTGGCCCGTGCAGCCCGCCAGGTGATTGCCGCCCAGCAACTCACCTGGCGGGCGCATGCCGAGGTGGTGGCGGCTCTTGGCATGCGGCTCTTGCAGTCCGAACCAGAGCCCACGCCCACGCCTATGTCCAAGCGCGAAGCCCTGTCGGTGCCCGCAACCGCGCCCATGCCAGCGAAGGATCGTTGAAGTGCAGCCCACCCCGATTCGCTTGCTGACCTTCTCCACGCTCTACCCCAGCAGCGTGCGGCCCGGCCACGGCATTTTTGTGGAGACCCGTTTGCGCGAGCTGGTGGCCAGTGGGCAGGTGGTGTCGAAGGTGGTGGCGCCAGTGCCCTGGTTTTTTTCAGGCCACCCGGTGTTTGGCCGATACGCCCACATGGCCCAAACCCCACGGCGCGAGCTGCGCCATGGGTTGGACGTGCAGCACCCGCGCTATGCCTTGCCCCCGCGCCTGGGCATGAACATGGCCCCCCTCTTGTTGGCCTGGGGCGCTCGCCCGGCTGTGCAACAACTTTTGAATGAAGGCTATGACTTTGACGTGATGGACGCTCACTACTACTACCCCGACGGCGTGGCGGCTGCCTTGCTGGCACGCCATTTCAAGAAGCCACTCACCATCACGGCGCGCGGCTCGGACATCAACTTGCTGGCCCGCTACCGCCTGCCCCGCACCCTGATGCGCTGGGCCGCACAGCAGGCGCAGGCTTCTATTGGCGTATCTGCCGCGCTGACGCAAGCCATGGCACAGCTGCCCATGCCTGCTGCAACCTTGCTGACCCTGCCCAATGGCGTAGACCTGAACCGCTTTCACCTGCGCCCGCAAGGCCTTGCGCGTGGCGTGCTGGGCTGGCCTTCTGCGCCTACCCTGCTGCTGGTGGGCAACCTGCAAGAAAGCAAGGGCCAGCACCTCGCGCTGCAAGCTTTGCCTCAGTTGCCCACTTGCCGTCTGGTGCTGGTGGGCGATGGCCCGCAGCGGGCCAGCCTGCAACAACTGGCCCGCCGCTTGAACGTGGCAGAACGGGTGTTGTTCATGGGGCCGCTCGACCAGGACCACCTGGCCACCTGCTACAGCGCTGCCGATGTGCTGCTCTTGCCCAGCAGCCGGGAAGGTTGGCCCAACGTCGTGCTTGAAGCGATGGCCTGCGGCACGCCCGTGGTGGCTACCCGCGTGGGCGGTATTCCCGACATGGTGAACAGCCCGGTAGCGGGTTGCCTGATGTCTGAACGCAGCGTGCCCGAGCTGGTGGCGGCGGTGCAGCGGCTGATGCAACAACTGCCGGCACGCGCTGCGGTGCGTACGCACGCCAGTGCGCACACCTGGGCCCGAACCACAGCGGCGCAGCAAGCTTTGTTCAGTCGTATTGCAGCAACTTACAGGGAGCAGGGCGATGCGTGACATGGTGTTGGGCCCTCTCATTCTGGCGCTGGCCGCGCTGGGGCTGTTGCATCCCTGGGTGGGTATTTTGGGTTGGACCTGGATCAGCGTGATGAATCCGCATGCCTACAGTTGGCACCTCAACAGCATGCCGGTGGCGGCGCTGCTAGCCGGTGCCACCTTGCTGGGTATTGTGTTCACGCGTGACCGGCGCCAGTGGTTCATCACCCGCGAGACGGCGGTACTGATGTTGTTTGTGCTTTGGATGAGCCTTACCGTCCCCTTCTCTTTCTACTTGGAGGAGAGTCTGCGTTTGTGGAACCGGGTGCTAAAAATTGACCTGATGGTGCTGGCCGCCCTGCTGGTTTTGTATTCCAGAAAACACATTGTGGCGCTGGTCTGGGTGTTGGTGGTTTCCCTTGGTGTTTACGGCGTCA
>JBIKZP010000375.1:0-3324 GCA_044354655.1 Rhodoferax sp.
CACTATGCCGTCCAGTCCTATGACTTCGCCAGCCATTTGAAAACCGGTTACCTGGTCTCGGCCGTCTTCGGTATCGACGCAGGTTTTAAAAAACCCGGTTCGTATGGCGTACAGGTTCGTAAATTTTTCACCATTGCGAAACAGCATGGTGCCCCGTTTGACCTTGCGCCGCACGGCCACCACTTCATCAATTCGATCCAGCTCCTGCTGGCTTAAATCGATGGGCATGCACAGCTCTCGCAAATTGCAATTCGAGCAGGCTACTTTTATGGCTTGAGGATTCATACGTTTGATTTTGGCACCATTTACCGGTAAAAAATGATATGAGTCAACCCAATAAGGGCTCTTTACCGCCTAATTTGACGCGCATCAATAAGTCTTTGGTCGCTTGCAGGCACAGTAAGCAGGCTTGTCTAGGACCACCCATGAAACCAGTTGCCGCAGCGCCCCTTTCTGAAGAATTGATTCGCCAGTTTGATGTATCCGGCCCACGCTACACCTCTTACCCCACCGCAGATCGTTTTGTCGAGGCCTTCACAGCCAAGGATTACGCCCAAGCCCTGCAGTTGCGACACAGCGGAGGCGCCGCCTCAGCCAAGCCATTGTCCTTGTACTTGCATATTCCGTTTTGCGAATCACTTTGTTACTACTGTGCGTGCAACAAAATCATCACCAAACACCATGACCGCGCCCGGCCTTACCTGCAGTACCTCAGCCGCGAAGTAGACCTGCACACGGCCTTATTGGGCGTTGGTCAGGCCGTGTCACAAATACATCTGGGTGGCGGTTCGCCCACCTTCTTGAATGACCAAGAGTTGACCGAGCTCATGGCTATGCTTCGGCGTAATTTCACACTCGCCCCCGATGGCGAATACTCGATTGAGGTTGACCCCCGCACCATTGACGTGTCGCGCCTGGACACTCTGGCACAACTGGGTTTCAACCGCCTGAGTTTTGGTGTGCAAGACTTTGACGCCGCCGTGCAAAAAGCCGTGCATCGCGTGCAGCCTACTGAACAGGTCTTTAGCTTGGTGGAGGCGGCGCGCCTGCGGGGTTTTGAGTCCATCAACATCGACCTGATTTACGGTTTGCCGATGCAAACAGGCCCCTCTTTTGAGCGCACATTGGAGACCGTCGTGGCTTTGCGGCCCGACCGTATTGCCTTGTACGCTTATGCGCATTTGCCTGAACGCTTCAAGCCACAGCGCCGCATCGTATCTGAAGACTTACCCGCTGCAGGTGACAAGGTGCACATGCTGTCGCGCGCCATTACGGTGCTGATGGATGCGGGTTACGACTACATTGGCATGGACCACTTTGCCCTGCACAGTGATTCGCTCTCTGTGGCCAAACGCCAGGGCCGCTTGCACCGCAACTTTCAGGGCTATAGCACCCAGCCCGATTGCGACCTGATAGCGCTGGGCGTCTCGTCTATTGGTCGCATTGGCGCTACGTACAGTCAAAACGCCAAGACACTGGAAGAATATTACGACCTGCTGGACCATGGCCAGTTTCCTGTGGTGCGCGGCCTGGCACTCACGCGCGATGACTTGCTGCGCCGCACCGTCATCATGGCGTTGATGTGCCAGGGACAGGTGCTCTTCGAACCCGTAGAACTCGCCTACCTGATGGACTTCAAACGCTACTTTTCAACAGAGCTGGAAGCTCTAGTCCAGCTGGGTGAACAAGGCATGCTTAGTTTGGATGACAATGGTATTTATGTCAGCGAGATGGGTTGGTTTTTTGTCCGCGCTGTAGCCATGGTGTTTGACCGCCACCTGCAAACCGACCGAACCCGGGCCCGCTTTTCCAGAATTATTTGACAGGGTTTAACCTTCTTTCATGCAGACTTCGCTGGCGTTGACAGGACTGCTCATGGGGCTGGCCGGTGGCCCACACTGTGTGGCCATGTGTGGCGCAGCCTGTGCCGGACTAGGCCAGGCCGCCGGGGCGCGCAAAAACGCTGCGCTCTGGACCTTTCAAGCCGGCCGTGTGCTTGGCTACGCCAGTTTGGGTGGGTTAGCCGCCTTCAGTATGCAAGGCCTGGGCTGGTTGACCGTGCAGTCGGCTGCCTTGCGCCCGGTGTGGACGCTGTTTCATGTGGCCACGCTGGCCTTGGGCCTGCTGCTTTTGTGGCGCGCCCAGCAGCCTGTTTGGCTGGAGCAAAGTGGTAAAAAAATTTGGTCAGCGGCCCGCCGTCTGGCCGCTGGTCGGGGCAGGGGAGCGCCCCTGGTGGTGGGCATGCTTTGGACCTTTTTACCCTGCGGCCTGTTGTACTCGGCCTTGCTGGTAGCCACCTTGACCGGCAGCGCTGTGCAGGGCGCGGTGGTCATGGCCTGCTTTGCCTTGGGCACCAGCGTGTCCATGATGGCTGGCCCTTGGCTCTGGCTACGTTTGCGCGGTCAGCCCAATAGCGCCTGGGGTGACTGGGGTGTACGTCTGGCCGGCATGGCGCTGGCAGCCAGCTCGGCCTGGGCTTTGTGGATGGGCTTTTTCCATGACACCGCTCCTTGGTGCGTTGCGCCTTGAGTTGTTGACAGGGGGTTCACTGCAACTCACCTTGACGCTATCAAAGTCAAGATGGTTTAGCCAAATCGCTTTCAAGCAGCATTCGTACATATCGGGTGTACGGGACGCCTTTGTCCTTTGCTCGGTTTTTAAGCTCCACAAGCAATGATTCAGGAAGTCGCAAATGCAATGCTGCAGACTTCGGCTCAATTTCAAAACGCATAGGCTTAAAGCCTGAAAGATCAAATTTGGACAGGTCCGCCGTGTCCACAAACTTTTCAGCTTCGGCATCACTTCGCAATGAAGGCATTGGCTTAGTTTTGGCGTTCATAGTGGGTAACCTCTTTCTGGTGCATAAAACGAGCGCTGATGGGTCTTAACAAAACTTTGCTGCCCATCTGGCGCGGCATGAAGACTAGGAATACATAACGTCCAGCGGGGGTCTTTCCTATTGCCCTCAACCGTGGCTCGTCAGGGTGTGGGTCTGGCATGACTGCAGGGTTACCGAGCAACACGCCCTCGATCTCCTCACGCGACACGCCGTGCTTGCCACACTTGGGCCAGTTGCCCCCATCCCAATCTATCCCTGTAATCTTCATTTATCAATGATACACAAATGTGTAGACATCATCACGGGTGTGGATGGGCTTTTTCCATGACACCGCTCCTTGGTGCGTTGCGCCTTGAGGGGTTTAGCGTGGCTTCACGCGGTCGCCGTCTTTTAGTTCGGTGTCTGGGTAAACAATCACTTGTGTGCCGGGTGTCAGGCCTGATTTGACCCAGGCTTCTACGCCGTTGCGGGCCACCACATCCACC
>JBIKZP010000377.1:0-3322 GCA_044354655.1 Rhodoferax sp.
GTATGTAGACCATGCCGTTGATAGAAGACGACCCCCCCAGGACTCGGCCACGCGGGCAATGGATACGCCGGTTGTTCATGTGCGGCTCGGGCTCCGACTCATACAGCCAGGTGTAATTTTTATCCGCCATCGGGTAAGACAGCGCCGAGGGCATGTGGATAAAAATGCTGTTGTCGCGCGAACCGGCTTCAAGCAGCAAGACACGAATGTCTTTGTCTTCCGTCAGCCGGTTGGCCAGCACGCAACCGGCCGAGCCAGCGCCCACAATGATGTAGTCAAATTCTTCAGATTTCATGTCGGTCGGTCCAGGGGAAACTCGAGGGAGAAACAATAGTCAGCGGTAGCTGCAGGCCACTTCGCCCAGCTCCACATAAATGGTTTTCAGCTGCGTGTAGTGCTCAAACGCGGCCATGCTGTTTTCATGGCCAATGCCCGACTCACCAGCACCACCAAATGGCATTTCAATGGGGGTGATGTTGTAGTTGTTGATCCAGCAAATACCGGCTTTCAGCTTGGCCGCTACCCGGTGTGCGCGCGCATTGTCCCGGGTGAACACGCCAGCGGCCAGGCCAAATCGGCTGTTGTTGGCCCGAGCCACGGCTTCTGCCTCGTCGTCAAACACCAACAACGACAACACCGGGCCGAAAATTTCCTCACGCACGATACGCATGTCGTCGCGGCAGTCGGAAAAGATAGTGGGCGCCACAAAGTAGCCGCCCTGCCCTGGCACGTCAACCGTGTGTCCGCCTTGGGCCAACGTGGCACCTTCGGCCAACCCGCTTTCGATGTAGCCCATGACCTTGTGCAGGTGGTCGGCGGAGATGAGGGCGCCCACTTCGGTCTCGGGGTCCATCGGGTTGCCCACACGCAGCCAGGCGGTGCGCTCCTTGAGGCGCGCCAGAAAACGGTCATGCAAGCCGCGTTGCACAAAGACCCGCGTGCAGTTGGTGCAGACCTCGCCCTGGGTGTAAAAGTTGCCCATCATGGCAGCCGATACGGCCTGCTCGAGATCGGCATCGTCAAACACGATGAGCGGTGATTTACCGCCCAGTTCCATGGTGATGCGCTTCAAAGTGCCTGCCGCGGTTTGCATGACTTTTTTGCCCGTGGGCACTGAGCCGGTGACCGACACCTTGGCCACCCCCGGATGCGCTGCCAGCATGGCACCGGTGGCACCCCTGCCCTGGAGCACGTTGAACACGCCTGGAGGAACACCGGCCTCCAAGTAAATTTCGGCCAGCTTTAAGGCTGTGGCCGGCGTGAGTTCGGAGGGCTTGAAAATCATGGCATTGCCAGCGGCCAGCGCAGGGGCTGATTTCCAGCAGGCAATCTGCAGGGGGTAGTTCCAGGCGCCAATGCCCACGCAAACGCCCAGCGGTTCACGCCGGGTATAGGCAAAGGCATTTTTCAGCGGGTATTGCGCGCCCGCCAAGGTGGCCGCTGCACCGGCAAAATATTCAATGCAGTCAGCCCCGCTTTGCACATCCACCACCAGGGCTTCTTGCAGCGGTTTGCCACAGTCTTGCACCTCCAGCGCAGCGAGTTCTTCGTTGCGTAAGCGCAGCAGTTGGACAGCGCGGTGCATGATGCGCCCACGCTCGGTACCGGTCATCGCAGACCAGACCTCAAACCCACGCTGGGCTGCCTCGACTGCTGCATCCACATCAGCCTGGTTGGCATCGTGCACGGTGGCAAACGCCAACCCCGTGGCCGGGTTGACTGAATCAAAGCTGTCGCCACCGCCTTGCACAAGGTGGCCGTCAACAAAGCTGGAGATGATCTGAGCATTCATAAATTTTTCCATCGAATTTCAATACCTGCTTTATCTACAAATGACAGCGGCTCAACTGGGTTGAGCCGCTGTCATGTGCCAGGGTGTGCAGGGACAGGCGGGAAGCCTGCTGACTGCTGAGCAGGGCTGCGTTAAATTTTCAGGGCAGCTTTGACTTCAGGCAGTCCGTCTTTGCCCGAAAAACTCTTCACGCCTTTGAGCCACTTGTCCAGAACAGCCGGATTTTTCTTCAGGAAATCACGCGCAGCGACGTTGGGTTTTGTCTTGGCCAGAATCGGGCCCATCACCTGGTTCTCGATGTCGGTGGTGAATTGCAGATTTTTCAGCAAGGCCACGACGTTGGGGCACTTGGCCTCGTACGAGGGAGGAATGGCGGTGTAGACCTTGGCTTCGCCCAGGTTGGGGCCAAACACGTCATCGCCCCCTTGCAAGTAGCTCATTTTCATCTGCACGTTCATGGGGTGAGGCTCCCAGCCCAGGAAGACGATGGCCTTCTGGGCACGAATGGCGCGCTGCGCTTCAACCAGCATGCCTGCTTCAGAGGATTCGACCATTTTGAAGCTCTTAAGGCCAAACTTGTTGTCCTTGATCATGCCGGCGATCAGGGCATTGCCGTCGTTACCGGGCTCAATGCCGTGAATTTTGCCCTGCAGGTCTTTCTCGAACTTGGCAATATCAGCAAAGGTCTTGAGGCCCTTGTCATAGAGGTAGGTGGGCACGGCCAGCGTGTACTTGGCGCCAACGAGATTAGGGGTGTCAAGCACCTTGATGTCACCGGCTTTGACGAAGGGTTCAATCTGCGGTGTCATGGAGGGGTTCCAGTAGCCCAGGAACACATCAATCTGCTTTTTCTTCATGCCGGCAAAGGCAATTGGAATGGAGGCCATGGTGACATTGGTTTTGTAGCCCAAGCCCTCAAGCACCACCGAAGCCAGTCCGGTGGTGGCGGCAATGTCACTCCAGCCTACATCCGCAAAACGCACCGTCTTGCAACTGGCATCTTCGGCCAGAGCTTGCGGCGAACTGAGGGCCGACACTGCGGCTAAAAAGGTGACGATAAACAGGTGTTTCATGGTGACTCCTTGAGGGATATTGGTATGAACTGCTGCGCGTCGCCCTGGCAGCTTGTTCAAATAAATACACATGGCGACGGTTTCAGTTTAATACCTTATTCAAGCACGGTTGAGGCAACCGTTGTAAGGTCAAACGCTGCTGGGCTCACGGCGAGGTCCACGGCGACTTCTTGGGGCGTTATCGTTAACGATTTCTACCCGCTCAGGCAACGTAACCTCTTTTTGCAGTTCCACAAATGGATCGTTGAGGTGCGGAATGGCCATGGCCTCAACAAAAAACTCCTGGAAACGAGGCTCTACCGCCGTCTCAATCTTCTCCACACGGCGTACTAGGGCTTCAATGTCGCGACGTGAGCGTTGGTCTAACAGGGCAATGCGGGCGCCGGTACCTGCGGCATTGCCGGCGGAACTGACACCGGACAAGGTGCAGTCTGGAATCATGCCCAGCACCATGGCG
>JBIKZP010000376.1:0-3322 GCA_044354655.1 Rhodoferax sp.
AGTTTTTCGCCAACAAAGACCGCACCCAAGAAGAGTTCTTCAACGCATTTGAAGCCCTGCTGGCCAAAAAGTCGCACATTGTGATGACCAGCGACACCTACCCCAAAGGCTTGACCGACATCCACGAGCGTTTGGTGTCCCGCTTCGACTCCGGCCTGACCGTGGCCATTGAGCCGCCAGAGCTGGAAATGCGCGTCGCCATCCTGATCAACAAGGCGCGTGTTGAAGGCATAGACATGCCCGAAGAGGTGGCCTTTTTTGTGGCCAAGAACGTTCGCTCCAACGTGCGCGAGCTGGAAGGCGCTTTGCGCAAAATTCTGGCCTATTCACGCTTTAACCAGAAAGAAATTTCCATTCTGTTGGCCCGAGAGGCCCTGCGTGACCTGCTGTCCATTCAGAACCGCCAGATTTCTGTTGAAAATATTCAAAAAACCGTGGCCGATTACTACAAAATAAAGGTCGCGGACATGTACTCCAAGAAGCGTCCTGCCAGTATTGCCCGGCCCCGCCAGATTGCCATGTACCTGGCCAAGGAGCTGACGCAAAAAAGCCTGCCTGAAATTGGCGAGCTTTTTGGCGGTCGAGACCACACCACGGTGTTGCACGCTGTGCGCAAAATTGGGGGAGAGCGCCAGCAGATGACAGAACTGAATCAACAACTTCATGTTCTGGAGCAAACGCTGAAGGGGTAAAGGGTAAAGGCTCTGAAACAAGAGAAAATGGCGGGATTGCCGGATTTTGTTCAAATGCCGGAATTGAATTGAAAAAACCAATCTAAGGGTAGACATGATCGTACTTAAGACCACTCAGGACAAAGTTCTCTCGGTGCTGCAATCGGTGGCAGGCATTGTGGAGCGCCGCCACACCTTGCCAATTTTGGCCAATGTGCTGATCCGCAAAACGGGCACGTCTCTGCAGCTCACCACCAGCGATCTGGAAATTCAGATCCGCACCACCGCCGAGATGGAAGGTGATACCGGCTCGTTCAGCACCACTGTTGGCGCGCGTAAGCTCATTGATATCTTGCGCACCATGCCAGCAGACCAGACCGTGTCGCTTGAATCCAGCGCCAGCAAGCTCATCCTCAAAGGCGGCAAGAGCAAGTTCACCCTGCAAACCATGGTGGCCGAAGACTTTCCCCTGGTGCAAGAGGCCGCCAACTTTGGCCCGGTCTTCAGCGTGCCGCAAAAGACCTTGAAAGACCTGCTCAGCCAAGTGTCCTTCGCCATGGCGGTGCATGACATTCGTTACTACCTCAACGGCATCCTGTTTGTCGCCGAAGGCAAGCAACTCAGTCTGGTGGCCACCGACGGTCACCGCCTGGCCTTTTCTTCGGCCACGCTAGACGTGGAAGTGCCCAAGCAAGAAGTTATCCTGCCGCGCAAAACGGTGATTGAACTGCAACGCCTGCTGTCCGACAAAGAGGGCGCCATCGAGATGCAGTTTGCCAACAACCAGGCCAAGTTCAGCTTTGACGGCATGGAATTCGTCACCAAACTGGTGGAAGGCAAGTTCCCTGACTACAACCGTGTGATCCCCAAGAACCACAAAAACAGCGTCACCCTGGGTCGCACTTCTCTGCTGGCCTCCCTGCAGCGCACCGCCATTCTGACCAGCGACAAGTTCAAGGGCGTGCGCCTCAACCTCGACCCTGGCACCCTGCGTGTGGCCTCCAACAATGCCGAGCAAGAAGAAGCCGTGGACGAACTCGACATCGACTACGGTGGCGACAGCATTGAAATTGGCTTCAACGTCACCTACCTTATCGACGCCTTGTCCAACATGACGCAAGACATGGTCAAGCTAGAGCTGTCCGACGGCAACAGCTCCGCCCTGTTCACCATCCCTGACAACGCCACCTTCAAATACGTCGTCATGCCCATGCGCATTTGACCCCCCGATTTGTAGCGATACAAAAAACCTGAACCCGCGATGAACCTGACGTTCATTGCGGGTTTGGTCCTTCAAGAGTTTGAGAAATTATTGACCCCCCGGAGGCCCAGACCCCTGTTTTTCGAGACAAGAGCCTGCCCCCAACCGAAGAAAAGCCTGCCATGACCGAAGAAAATAAGCCCGTTGGAAATTTGCCGAGTGAAGACTCCACTGTGAACACGGGCGAAGGCACGGCTGACAGCTCCAACTTCCAGCCCATCATCGACGCGCACCAGGTGGGCGCCTCCGAGGCCTACGGCGAAGGCTCCATCCAGATTCTGGAAGGGCTGGAGGCGGTGCGCAAACGCCCCGGCATGTACATTGGCGACACCTCCGACGGCACCGGCCTGCACCACTTGGTGTTTGAGGTGGTCGACAACTCCATCGACGAGTCACTGGCCGGTCACTGCGACGACATCCTGGTCACCATCCACTCCGACAACTCCATCAGCGTGGTGGACAACGGGCGCGGCATTCCCACCGGCGTCAAGATGGACGACAAACACGAGCCCAAGCGCTCCGCCGCTGAAATTGCCCTGACCGAGCTGCACGCCGGCGGCAAGTTCAACCAGAACAGCTACAAAGTCTCGGGCGGCCTGCACGGCGTGGGCGTCTCCTGCGTCAACGCGTTGTCCAAAATGCTACGCCTCACCATCCGGCGTGACGGCAAAGTGCACGTCATGGAGTTCAGCAAAGGCTTTGTGCAAAACCGCCTGACGGAGACCGTTGGCGGCGTCGAAGTCTCGCCCATGCGCGTCATCGGCGAAACCGAAAAGCGCGGCACCGAAGTGCACTTCCTGCCCGACACCGAAATCTTCCAGCAGAACAACGACTTCCATTACGAAATCCTGTCCAAACGCTTGCGCGAACTCAGCTTCCTCAACAACGGCGTGCGCATTCGCCTCAAAGACGAGCGCACCGGCAAGGAAGATGATTTTGCCGGCGCTGGCGGTGTGCAAGGCTTTGTCAACTTCATCAACAAAGGCAAGACGGTGTTGCACCCCAACATCTTCCACGCCATGGGCGACCGCCAGAGCGACCAGGGCACCAACATCGGCGTAGAAGTCGCCATGCAGTGGAACAGCGGCTACAACGAACAAGTGCTGTGCTTCACCAACAACATCCCCCAGCGCGATGGGGGCACCCACCTCACCGGTCTGCGTGCCGCCATGACCCGCGTCATCAACAAATACATTGACGACTCCGAGGTCGCCAAAAAAGCCAAGGTCGAAGTCACCGGCGACGACATGCGTGAAGGCCTGTGCTGCGTGCTCTCCGTCAAAGTGCCCGAGCCCAAATTTTCCAGCCAGACCAAAGACAAGCTGGTCAGCTCCGAAGTGCGCGGCCCGGTCGAAGACATTGTCAGCAAGCTGCTGTTTGACTACCTGCA
>JBIKZP010000036.1:0-10156 GCA_044354655.1 Rhodoferax sp.
TCTGGTGCCTTTTGCACCTTTCCCGACATGATGCTGTTTTCTTTCACACAAACTCCTTGTTGACTTGCCGATTCACATTCAGATCTAAGTCCACGCGCTGGCAGCCAAATAAATATATCAGCAATTGCAAATATATACGATAAGCCACGAATCTGAACCGTTCATTACAAGCAAGTGACTTTCTTATCAGGGCAAACCCTGACAAGAAGAGTTCGTCATATCAATAACGGTAGTTCAACAGAAACTGATAGTTGGTCTGGCTGTGAGAGATGGGCAGCCCTTGGCCGGAGGTCACACTTACTCGGGGAGCGTGTGACACCGCAATATCCATGGCCACTTGATCGTTGATTTTGTAGCCCACGCCTGCAGTCAGGTGCTGCTTGACGATAGCGGGAAACAAGGGGTGAACCGTGGCATCCGGCACGGGATTGGTTGAGTGGCTGTATCCCGCACGAAGCGTCACCGCCTCGTTGAGGCGGTAGGCCGCGCCCAAGGAAGTCACGGTTTGGTCTTGCCAACCCTGAGGCATCGTAAAGCCCATGGTGCCGGCACCATGGGCTTCAATAAATGTCATTTTGAAGTTACTCATGACACTGGACCATGCGATCTTCTTGACATCGACAGCCAGCATCAACTGCGGACTGGCCTGCCAGGCGGCACCCATGCCCATGACGCTAGGCATCTGGAAATCTCGAACCACCATTTGACCCGTGAATGGCATCCCCATGGTCAGCGTCGCGCCGCTGGTGGATGTTTTCATGTCGCCCAAATTTGTTTTCATTTGGTAGACAGCCGCCAAGGTCACATCTTGATTTACCGCAAAGGTGGCACCCAGTTTGCCGGTAATGCCGGTGGATTTGGCCGCTCCGGTAAAGTTGCTGTCGTCAGAGAAATCGATGCGGACCGGCATGTTGGCCATCGCCGCCATGCCAGCTGGCGTGGTGGGCATCATGGCAGCAAAGGCATCGGTTGGCTCCGGATTCATGCCGGCCATGGTGCTAAAGAGCGCGGCCATGCGCATGTCCAGACTGGCCCAGGTGTAGTCCAGCGTCCCGCCTAAATTCAGTTGCGAATTGACTTTAAAGGCAACAGGAAAAATCACACGGCCTACCGCCAGTTCTGACCGCACGGGCTCACCGGTTCCTGCAGCCAAAGGACCAGAACCCGAGAACTCGGTCCCCATTCCACCTTGGCCAAAGACACCAATACCCCAGGTGAATTGATCATTTTTTCGGCTCCAGCCGAACGCGGGCATCACATAAGAGGTGCCACCCGATTTCTCGCCCGCTACCCTGACATCAGGCCCCAAGACGCCCAGCGCCACATCCAGACGGCTGCCATTGGCACCCAACTGAAGTGACGCCGGATTGTTCATCATGGCGGCATTGCCATTGTCATAAGCCATGGAGGCACCGCCCATGGAGAGTGCTACCGGGCCATACCCCTCCATGAGCATGCCGTTGGTCGCATAGACCGATGCGCAGTTGATTAAGAGGGTGCTGGCGATGGCCGCTGTACGCAATGAAAAGCGGTGTTTCATTTATTTCTCCAATATAAATTTTTGAATCAAAACTCACCTTTGGAGCCGCGTTCCATCATTTCCCAAATGGTGTCGCGCACGGCATTGGCCTCTTCCTTCAGGGGCGAGGGCAGTTTTCGGCCCATCTTGACCATCATGTCCATATTCAAGGTGTACAGCCACAGGCCATCGTCTCTTTCAACCAATGAAATTCGACAAGGCAAGTACGCTGCCATGTGGGGACTGAAGTCCACCATTCTTCGCGCGGTGGTAGGGGTGCAGAAGGAGTAGACGGTCAGCAATTTTTGCTTTTGCCCGGTGCGGGCCTCGAGCTCCTTGGACAGGGGCAAGGTGCCAACCTCCTTCATGTTGCGCTCAGTTGCCACTTGCTTGAGAACCTGCTCGACCTCATTGGCAGTCACCCCTGGTTTGACTTTGCGCTCCCAGGTGGTGGCTACTGCAATATCGCCATTGCCGTCGATCCAGCGGTCCCACATGCGCCCTGCTTCTGTGGCTGCCCCCGTTTCGAGTTTGCCCATCGTGTTGAGGGTGCCGCAGCCTGTCAACCATACTGCGCCAGCCAACACGGCCCACTTCATACCAGCCCAAGAATTTCGCATGTGTATCTCCTTCTGATTTGTGAACATCAACATAGAACTGCTAGCGAAATATGCGCCAGCAATTGTTGATTTAAATCATCCGATAGATAGCTTGTTACTTATATAGTAAATACCCTATATAAGCTGCGAATTATTTAAATTTGTAGTGATCCCTGTTCAGAACTGCGGCGACTGCATTGACCTCGTCAGGGAACAGGCCCATGTTTAACTCAGTGTTGCATTGCTCAACCATGCCGCGCAAATAGCCCGCCGTATTGATGCGGCCCATAGGCTTGTAGATGGCGCTGCCATCACCCGGGACCTTTGAGGCATGGCACGCCACACATTTGTTCTCAAGTATCAGTTTTTCGCCCAGCTTCAGGTCAGCACCTTTGAATATTTCAGGCTGGGCCTGAGCCAGCGTTGCCAGACCACTGATCAACAGCAGGAGCACACATGGCCTCAAATTTTTCATGCGATCAACCCCATTTATAGATGTGTTTGTCTGGCTTGAGGGAACGGCTTCAAGCTGAATGGTTGGTTTCGTCTCAACGCGATAAGCAGGCTTACTTGGCGCCTGCCAGAATCCAGACAGCCAGGGCCGTTGCATCGGCTTCACTTAAAGCCGTTTGCGCGGGCATGGGTATTTGCCCCCACTTGCCAGAACCACCCGCTTTGATGCTTTTCGCCAGCGCAACTGCTGCGTCCTTCTGTCCGCTGTATTTTTTAGCAACGTCCTGATAGGCCGGTCCCAAGACTTTCTTCTCCACGGCATGGCAGGTCATGCACAGGTTTTTTTTAGCCAAATCGGCATTGGCGAAAGCGGGTAAAGCTATCAGTGCACCAGTGGCAACAAATACAGAAATCAGTTTCATGAAAGCCCCTGTAAAAAAATTGATGTGTGCTAATTTAACGCAAAACCTATCATTTGGCAGCTTCAGAGAAGTTGAAAACCTCAGGGATTTCACCCATAGTTCCGCCAGGCAGACGTTGCGTTTTATCCTTAGAGCGGGGACTAAAGAAGACGCCGTGCAATCGTTGTGGTGCTGTCTGCATTTTCATGGCCTGTTATAGCTACAGTGCCAGCCGTCCTTTGGCCAAACGGTCCTCCAGGTAGGGACCATAAAAGTCTGGCAAATAACCCCCTTCCATTCGCTCTGCAACTTCTTTGCCTCCAGGTCCAAAAAACAGCAGGGTGGGCGCAATCGACACGCGCCATTGGCGCACCAACTGCTCATGGGTTGTGCTGCGGCCATTGAAATCAAGCACTGACTGCGCACTGCGCATATCAACTTGGACGATGACAGCGCCCGCTTTTTGCATGGGCACCAGATGACTTCTGCGGGCGATACGGCAGTAAGGGCAACCCTCCAGACTCACCATCACCACCAGCGCCTGCTTTTGCTGCAATGCCCGCCCCAGCTCTTCATTCAAAGCCAGCGCGGGTGGCAGCATGCCTGATGCGTTTGATTGCGCATAAGCCATTGAACATGCAGAACCAAGCGCCATACCAAGCAACTCTCGACGCGTCAACAGCAACAACCGGGATGGATCAGACATGCAGTTCTCCTGAATCTGTTGAATTTAAAAAGCTTAACCACTTGCGCACCGAATCACCTTCAACCCATGCCAACATTTGCCAACATTTGCCAACGTTTGCAAAGCCACGCACTTTACCCACCACTTTAGCGAGGTATGTCCGCGCACTCCGTGTCGTAGTGAACCATCCGCCGCTGACTGCGTGTTCATATCAGTTGACCCACGTCAAATCTTCGCAGGCCTGTCAACGTACTATATATATTAGCAATCAATGATATCAATGGAGGACGCCATGGCAATGGCTGAATGGCTTGAGACCTACGGCAACCCTGCTGTGTTGGCAACTGGCGGCGCTTTAATTGGTGGGCTGTTTGGCTTGTTTGCCCAGCGCTCACGATTTTGTTTGCGTGCAGCGGTCATCGAGTTTTGGCACCATCGTTTTGGCGACAAGCTCACGGTGTGGCTACTGGCCTTTTCTGCGGCTGTGATTTCGGTCCAAGTCATGGCTTTGATGGGCTGGTTGGACACCAGCAATGCCCGCCAAATTTCTGCAACTGGCAGTATCTCTGGCGCACTCACTGGTGGCCTGTTTTTTGGCATTGGCATGATCATGACTCGGGGCTGCGCCAGCCGTTTGCTGGTGTTGTCAGCTACGGGCAACTTGCGCGCATTGCTTTCGGGTTTGATATTCGCAGTCACTGCACAGTCTGCGTTATCGGGCGTTTTGTCCCCCTTGCGTTTGTCCATCAGTAGTTGGTGGACCGTCGATGGGGGTGCGTCGCGCGACTTGCTCGCTTTGGCAGGCTTTGGGCATGGAGCCGGCTTGGCCCTGGGTCTCCTGTGTTTACTCGCTGCGCTGTATTTCTCTCTGCAAAGCCCCCGCCGTGGCTTGTGGATGTGGATCGGTGGAATAGGCACGGGCTTGATGGTTGGTGCAGCCTGGGGCTTTAGCCAGTGGGTCTCGCGTGAATCGTTTGATCCGGTCCAAATTCAAGGCCTGACATTCAGTGGGCCATCGGCTGAATGGCTGATGCGTTTGGTGCAGTGGCCCCCGCCTCCGATGGGATTCGATTTTGGACTCCTGCCAGGGGTGTTTATCGGGTCGCTGCTAGGCGCCTTGATGGGCAAAGAATGGAAGCTCGAGGGTTTTACCGATGGCTACAGCATGCGGCGCTATATGGGGGGGGCCGTCCTGATGGGGTTTGGCGCCATGCTTGCAGGGGGCTGTGCTGTAGGCGCAGGCGTAACAGGGGGTGCCATCTTTGCCTTGACCGCTTGGATCAGCCTGGCCGGGATGTGGCTGGGTGCTGGGCTGACCGATCGCTGGCTCGATGGCGCCATACCCGTTGCCGCACAGCCTCGTCAAACCTAAATCATCAGAACTTCGCTAGGATGATGCCGACATGCTGCCCATTAAGCGCGTCGTTATTTGCCGCTCAGGTACTCTGCCACCGCTGCGATTTCCAGCGGTGACATCTTGCTCGCGATAGCGTGCATCACCGCGTTGTCGTTGGTTCGTTCGCGTTTGTTGAACTGCTGCAACTGAGCTGCTGTGTATTCAGCATACTGGCCCGCCAACCGGGGCAAGGCTGCCGTGCCCTTTGCATCGGCACCATGGCAACTGGCGCACGCCGCCAAACTGCTGAATTTATTGCCCTTGTGAAAGATGTACTTACCCACCTCCGCCAGGCCCTGGTCCTTGGCGGGCTCAACAACCACCGCTTGCTTCTCGAAATACTTGCCCAGTGCCACCATTTCGTCAGGCGTCAACTTGGACACCATGTCGGCCATGGCTGTGCTTTTGCGCTTACCGGTTTTGAAATTCGACAGCTGTTTGGCCGTGTATTCCCAGTGCTGACCGGCCAAGCGTGGAAACATCTCACTGGAAGATTCGCCTTCTGCACCATGGCAAACGAAGCAAACGCCGCTCACAATTTTTTTAGCCCGGGCTTCATCGGCCTGTGCCATGGCCGATAAGCCGGTCAAAGCCGCGCTCAGCACGATGACAACTTGCGCCAAACAGTTGGCTGGACGGTGTGTGACCATGAACGACCTCTTTTTTACCTTTGCTACGAACCCCATGGATTCAAATACAACATGACCGCAAAGTACTGCCAGTCTGGCTACCCAGACTTCATGGGCATGCACTTCAAGCCAGCGTATCGGCCCAAATATTTCGCGCCCAAGCCAAGGCATAGCGGCCCTCCAACTCGTTGGCTGCACTAGAAACTCCACCAGAGCCAGGCACGGTAAGCATGGTCTTCTTTTCTGCATCGTAACGGTGCACACTGGCCACATGAACCACATCTTCTGAGCTGACAAAACTATAACAAGTGTTGTTGTAGATTGGCATATTGTTGACCTCCTTGCCGGTCAACAAAGCAACGACGGCCGCAGCACACGTTTTTCCATGCTGGTTAGCCATGTGACCCGATTTGGGCATGGCCGGTGCAATCTGAATGGCATCACCCAACACGTGCACATTTTTTGCAACCTTGGATTCAAAGGTCAAAAAGTCCACGTCGCACCACCGCTTGTTGGCGGTAGCCAGCCCGGCTTTGACAGCAATGTCGCCGGCTCGCATATTGGGAATGACATTGAGCACATTGGCCTTGAGATCATCATTGAATTCAAACTTGAGCGTGTTGGTTGCCGCATCTACATCGGTCACGTTGTGTTTGCCACGGTACTCAACAATGCCTTTGTAGCGCTCCGCCCAGGCTTTCTTGAACAATGGCCCTTTTGAAGTCACATCGTCATTGGCATCCAAAATCAACACTTTGCTCTTGGGTTTGGCCTTGCTGAAATACTCGGCCACCTGGCAAGCCCGCTCATAGGGGCCGGGTGGGCAACGGTAGGGCGCCAGTGGGATCGACATGGCGAAAACGCCACCATCAGGCATCGCTTCAAGCTGCTTGCGCAAGGCCACGGTTTGCGCCCCTGCTTTCCAGGCGTGCAACACCTTGTCCTGCGCTCCGGGCTTGTTCATGCCAGGCAAACCTTCCCACATGAAGTCCACACCGGGTGAAACGATCAAACGGTCATAGCTCAACTCTGCCCCACCGGCCAGTTTGACCACCCGCTTCTCTACATCGATAAGGTTCACGCGGTCTTGCACCAACTGCACGCCATGGCGCTTGACCAAGCCATCGTAGGGCGTGGTGATTTCAGCGATGGTCTTGCTGCCGCCGATGACCAGGTTGGAAATCGGACAGGAAATAAACATGGGATTCGGCTCTACCAAGGTCACTTGGATACCCTGATCTGACCACATGCGAATATATTTCGCGGCCGTGGCCCCCGCATACCCTCCACCGATAACGACCACCTTGGGGCCTTTGTTGGACGGCACGTTGGCACAGCCCGAAACCATAGCCATGGCACCTAAAGCGGAGCCAGTCTGCAAAAAATGACGACGTTGCATGATGGGGCTCCTTATTTTTTCTGGGCGGCGAAGTAGCCGGCAATTGCAACGATTTGTTCATCGCTATAGCCTTTGGACAACTGATGCATGATGGTGGCGGGCTTGCGTCCAGCCTTGAAATCCAGCATTTTCTTGACCATGTCATCCTTATTACCACCCGCCAAAGCTTCCATACCCGGCTGGGCTTGACCATTGGTGCCGTGGCAGCTCGCACAGGCGGCAGCCCAACTGCGCACCTGCAGGGCATCCGGTGCCTGGGCTTGCGCCAAACCTGACATGGCCAGCAAAGCCAACGAACTTATCGCTGAAGTTAATTTCATGAAATTTCCTCGTTAAAACGTTAAGGATGCCGGACGCTTCAAGGGTGCAAGTACACACCACCATCTTTGATTTGAAGTTTGGCCACCATGACGCATGGTCGTTTGATTTTTTGCCCGCCATCCGTGTGTTGCTGCAGGCGCATGGTCTTCAATCTTGGATTTTTCAATGGCCTAAGCTCACGCCAAGATGCCTGCAAATTTCAAAATGAAAGGCTTAATCCGTATCTCCTGATGTATGGATATTAGCGTGCGCATCAGCAAACTGGCGTTAGTGGAAACCCGGCTCGAAACTGACTGCTAACTTTCAAGTGCAGTCTGCTGGCACACTGCCCGACAGATGCTGACGATGTGGTTATTGACAATACGGTAAAAAATTTGAACGCCTTCGCGGCGCTTGTCCAACACGCCTGCCAAGTAGAGCGCGTTCAGATGCTGCGACATATTGGGCTGGGTGGTGTTGATCTCGCCGAGCAACTCGCCCACATTTTTTTCGCCATTGCATAAGCAGCTGATGATGCGCAGACGCATGGGCGCCGACATCACACGAAAGACTTCGGCAGCCTTTTCAATTTGCGCGTCTGTGACAGCAATGGATTTGTCCGGAGCGGAAGTTTTGGTCGCTTTGACCATACGAACTCTCACTGGTTATTGATTAAAAATACATTGTGACCTAAAAACCTAGGCCAGCCAGGTCAGAGTCGCAGAGGCGCGAAGCATCCAGGGGTTGCGGTCTTGTCTTGGCCTTGCCCACCATGCGCTTCATCGCACGCGGATAAGGTGAATAGTCTTGCGTGGCGTAGTGCTGAGTGGCCCAGTTGTCCCAGATTGCCACGGTGTTGGGCTGCCAGGTCAGGCGCACCTGGTAATCGGGTTGCTTGACCATAATGAACAGCATGTCGAGGATCGACTTGCTGACCTCTTCATGCAAGTGGTGAATGGTGCTGGTGAAATGGCGATGCGCGAAGATTTGTGCTCGCCCCGTGACGGGATGGCGAATAACCACCGGGTGGTCGGCGGTGAAGGGCATGAAGTTGACGTCGGTACCGGCTTTGCCAGCCCGCAACATGTAGTTTGATTCGCGCAGACGCCAATACAGGTCGTGCCGCGCCTCCAACCGGGCCGGCATCTCTTGAACTGGCTCGGACAAGTCGTCATACACGGCCGCGTTGCTGGTCCACAGCGTCTCGCCACCCACAGGCGGAATGTCTACCGCGCGCAAAAAGTGTAGGCCGATGGCAGCCTGGAAGGCTGGCGCGGGGCGAACTGGTGCTGGCCTGCACCGAAGCCCTGGCCGGCCAGCGCGCCTACTATTTGGTGAGCCCGCAGCGCGCCGATGAAAAGCTGGCGCTGGGCAGCTTCAGGCAGTGGTTGCAGCAGGCGGCACTTGCAGCCTAGCTGGCCTGGTGACCGGCTGGGCCACGCCGGACGCAAGCGCAATGTCAGCGCAGCGGCACGGCAGCAGGGGCAGCCCGAGCTTGCCGCCATTGATGGCTGTGTTCGTCAGCGCCTGCCCCGTGGCGTTGATGCGGTTGTAGGTCAGCTATTCTGACAAACCGCCGGTGCCATTGGCCAGCTTGTCTTTGATCTCACCCATGCTGTTGGTCGTCCCAAGCTTGTCAAGCACTCCCGCCGAGAGTCGCTGCAAGGATGGCTTTCGCGGTTTCAGGCCTTTAAGCGTCTTGCCCAAATCGCCTGGTTGTTTAAGCGGATGATGATCATGCTTGGCCAAGAACACCCGCCAACTGCTGGTGATGTTTGCGCTGCTCATGGCGGGGGTTGTGCAGACCCTCCTTTTGTTATTGGCATGAAATCTATTTTTAATTTCAAGCACAGGTAAATTAACCTCATCTACGACGATCAATCACCCGGGAACTTAGTCGCAAGGAAAAAATTCTTTTCTTGGTTCAACTCTTGCATATTCTCCGGCGCAATTAAAATTGCAACCATTAAATAGAATATATTTGGCCATACGATATTCAATCATTCGGGGTAGTTCTGAGTTTAATATTAATTATTAGATTAATTAAATATTAAGCAACGTATTATTAATAATATTTCTAACCAGACAAATGAATTTCTTAAATAGTCAAACCTTATTATTCACAGTTGCCCTCAGTGGCGTGTCCGGTTTCAGCGGCTTGGCCAACGCCACAGACGCAGGATGGGAAGGTTGGTATGGCGGCATTCACCTAGGGCGCACCTCCCATCAAGTAGCTACCGCTTATTCACACCAGCACATTGGCAACTGCGTGAACCTGAACTTTGGCTCTGAATGGCCGGGTGATGGTTGCGAGGGCAACCAGGATTACCAGACCAGCCAAGCCGCTTCAGTTGCCATCACCACCTGGGGCCTGAGTCTGGCGCGCTTGTGGGACGTCAATGACAAGGTACTCGGTTGGCACCTGGACATGCAAACGGGTACGGCCAACAAAACCTCGTTTCATCAGGTCTTGTCCACCACCTGGGGCGACACACTGGATGTGTCGACCAAGATAAAACAGTCGGCCAGTTTTCGTGCGCTGGTGGGATTACCCCAAGACCGCTGGCTGCCCTTCGCCACCCTGGGTCTGGCCGCGCAACGGTCGCAGATCCGCTTTGTACAAGATCAACCCGGGCACCACGAACCCGTTTCAGGCCGAAAAACCCAATGGGATTTGGGTTACATCTTGGGTGTGGGTAGCAAATACCAAATGAGCGATGACTGGGTCCTCAGCGCCGAGTTGCTTTATAAAAAGATTGCTTCGCCAAAATATTA
>JBIKZP010000378.1:0-3312 GCA_044354655.1 Rhodoferax sp.
AGCGCTCGGCGTAGAGCACGTCGGCGCCTTTGTCGATCATGGCGAACGAGGCTTCTTTGGCTTTCGGTGGGTCAAACCAGCTGTTGATGAAACTCACGCTGAACTCGACCTTGGGGTTGACCTCTTTGGCGCCCATCATGAAGGCGTTCATCAGGCGGTTGACCTCGGGGATGGGGAAGCCGCCGACCATGCCGATTTTGTTGCTCTTGCTCATGCCGCCGGCAATCATGCCCGACAGGTAAGCGGGTTCTTGGATGTAGTTGTCAAACACGCTGAAATTGGGGGCTTGCGGTTTGCCGCTGGAGCCCATCAGGAAGGACACCTTGGGGAAGTCTTTGGCCACTTTGCGTGCCGCCGCTTCCACCGCAAACGCCTCGCCCACGATCAACGTGTTGCCGGCCGTGGCGTACTCGCGCATGACGCGTTCGTAGTCGGCGTTGCTGACGTTCTCACTGGCCTTGTATTCAATTTCGCCACGCGCTTCGGCGGCTTTGAGCGCCGTGTGCAGACGCCCGGCCCACTGCTGCTCGAACGGCACGGTGTAGATGCCGGCCACTTTGGGTTTGGCTTGTGCCAGCGCCAGGGTGGGCGCGAGGGTGGCCAAGGCGGCGGCCAGGATGACCGCGTGGCGGCGACTAAGTTGAATCGACATAGTTTCTCCAGGTTGATGACACACATACTGCCGCTAAAGGGATTTAGCGGCTCACAGTTTAAGCGGGTTGGGGCGCTGAACTAAAGGGCACTGGGCCTCTTACGTCCCGGCGCGCTCCAACATGGCGTGCAGCAGCACATTGCAGCCGGCGGAGATGTGCTCAGGCTTGGCATCTTCAATCTCGTTGTGGCTGATGCCGTCCTTGCAGGGAATAAAGATCATGCCGCTGTGCGCCAGTTTGGCCATGTAGACCGCATCGTGGCCAGCGCCCGACACCACCGGCATGTTGGAGTAACCCAGCTTGGCGGCAGCACGCGCCACGGCGTCAATGCAGTGGCTGTGAAAGCCGATGGCCGAGTAGCTCGACACCATTTCAATCTTCACGTCCAGCCCGCTGCTTTGGGCCAGCTGGGCGGCAAAAGCCTTGACCTCGTCAGCCATCTGGTCCACCAGCGCGTCGGTGCTGTTGCGCAGGTCAATGGAGAACTTCACGCGGCCCGGAATGACGTTGCGGCTGTTGGGAAACACCTGCACCATGCCCACCGTGCCACGGCCATGCGGGGCGTGGCGCAGCGCACTGGCCACCACCTCTTGCATGATGTGGGAGGCCACCTGCATGGCATCGCGGCGCAGCGCCATGGGCGTGGGGCCGGCATGCGCCTCCATGCCGGTGACGGTGCAGTCAAACCAGCGAATGCCCAACACGCCCTGCACCACGCCAATGGTGATGTCGTTGTCTTCGAGTACCGGGCCTTGTTCAATGTGCGTTTCAAAGTAGGCGCCAATGGGGTGCTGGCCCGGCTCTTCGGTGCCAATGTAGCCAATGCGCGCCAGCTCGTCCTTGACCGTCTTGCCTTCGGTGTCGGTGGCCGCATAGGCATGCTCCAGCGTGAAGGCCTTGGCAAACACGCCCGAGCCCATCATCACCGGCACAAAGCGCGAGCCTTCTTCGTTGGTCCAGAAGGCCACTTCAATCGGTGCCTCGGTTTCAATGCCGAGGTCGTTCAAAGTGCGCACCACTTCGAGCCCGGCGAGCACGCCGTAGTTGCCGTCAAACTTGCCGCCGGTGGGCTGCGTGTCAATGTGGCTGCCGGTCATGATGGGCGGCAGGCTGTTGTTACGCCCGGCGCGGCGCATGAAGCCGTTGCCAATCTTGTCGATGGTGACGGTCATGCCCGCCTCGCGCGCCCAGCGCGTGACCAGGTCGCGGCCCTGTTTGTCCAGGTCGGTGAGGGTCAGGCGGCACACACCGCCCTTGGGCGTGGCACCAATCTGCGCCAGCTCCATGAGCGAAGCCCACAGGCGCTCGCCGTTGATGCGCAGGCTGTCAATGTCAACGAGGGTGGCGGTGTTCATGGGGTGGTCCTTGAAAAATTGAGGGAGCGGTGCATGCGGTTCAACGTTTGACGGCGGTGGGCGTCAGGCTGGCGGCGCGTTGTTGCACGGCCTGGAAGTCTGGGCCAAAGGCCGGACGCTTGATGTAGCGGCCTTTGCCGGCCACCGCGCGCAGGTCGCCTTGCACAAACACCAGCTCGCCCTGGCTGATGGTGTGGCTGGGAATGCCTTTGACGGTGCGGCCTTCAAAGATGTTGAAGTCGCCTTTGCTGTGCTGCGTTTTCACCGACAAGGTTTTGCTGCCCTGCGGGTCCCACACCACCAGGTCGGCATCGGCGCCGGCGGAGACGCTGCCTTTTTGCGGGTAGATGTTGAACAGCTTGGCGGTGTTGGCCGAGGTGATGGCGACAAATTCCGAGGGGGTCAGGCGCCCAGTGTTGACGCCGGCGTCCCACAGCACGGCCAGGCGCTCTTCCACGCCGCCGGTGCCGTTAGGGATTTTGGAGAAGTCGTCTTTGCCGGCGGCTTTTTGCGCGGCGCAAAAGGTGCAGTGGTCGGTGGCGGTGGTGTGCAGGTTGCCCGATTGCAGGCCGCGCCACAGCGCTTCCTGGTGGCCTTTGGCACGAAACGGCGGGCTCATCACGTGGGCGGCGGCGGTGGCGAAGTCGGGGTGGCGGTAAACGCTGTCGTCTATGACCAGGTGCCCGGCTAACACTTCGCCGTAGACGCGCTGGCCACGGGCGCGGGCGCGGGCAATGGCCTCGGCCGATTCAGCGCAAGAGACGTGCACCACGTAGATCGGCACGCCCAGCACGTCGGCAATGGCAATGGCGCGGTTGGCGGCTTCGGCCTCCACCATGGGGGGGCGCGACAGCGGGTGCCCTTCAGGGCCGGTAATGCCCATGGCCGCCACTTCTTTTTGCAGCAAGAACACCAGCTCGCCGTTTTCGGCGTGCACGGTGGGCATGGCGCCAAGTTCAAGCGCGCGCTTGAAGCTGTTTACCAGTGTTTCGTCGTCGCACATGATGGCGTTTTTGTAGGCCATGAAATGCTTGAAGCTGTTGATGCCTTCTTGTTGCACCAGCGTGCCCATGTCGCGGCGCACCGATTCGTCCCACCAGGTGATGGCCATGTGGAAGGTGTAGTCGGAGGCGGCTTTTTCAGCCCAGCCGCGCCAGGTTTGGTAGGCCTCCATCAGCGGTTGCTGCGGGTTGGGAATGACGAAGTCGATGATGGTGGTGGTGCCACCGGCCAGTGCCGCAGCGGTGCCGGTGAAGAAGTCGTCCATGGTGGTGGTGCCCATGAACGGCAACTGCATGTGGGTG
>JBIKZP010000037.1:0-10136 GCA_044354655.1 Rhodoferax sp.
AAAACCCGCTGAGGTCGTGCACGAGTGGTTTGTGGTTGACGCGACCGATAAGGTCCTCGGACGAGTAGCCAGCGAAGTTGCTCTCCGTTTGCGCGGCAAACACAAGGCCATTTACACGCCTCACGTCGATACCGGTGACTTCATCGTCATCATCAACGCAGCCCAGCTGCGTGTCACGGGCGCCAAGTCCATTGACAAAGTGTATTACAGCCATTCTGGCTACCCAGGTGGCATTTCTGCCATCAACTTCCGCGACATGCAAGCCAAGTTCCCTGGCCGCGCTTTGGAAAAAGCCGTCAAGGGCATGCTGCCCAAGGGACCCCTGGGCTACGCCATGATCAAGAAGCTCAAGGTATACGGTGGCGCTGAGCACCCGCATACTGCCCAGCAACCCAAAGTGTTGGAAATCTAAGGAGCCTTGAAATGATTGGTGAATGGAACAATGGTACCGGCCGTCGCAAATCAAGCGTCGCCCGTGTTTTCCTGAAAAAAGGCTCTGGCCAAATCGTTGTCAATGGCAAAGCCATTGAGAACTTCTTTGGTCGCGCAACTTCTATCATGATTTGCAAACAGCCCCTGATGCTGACAAACCACGCTGAAACCTTTGACATCATGGTCAATGTGTCTGGCGGCGGTGAGTCTGGTCAGGCTGGCGCTGTGCGTCACGGCATTACCCGTGCTCTGATTGATTACGATGCCACACTCAAGCCCGAGTTGAGCAAAGCCGGCTTCGTGACCCGCGATGCCCGTGAAGTCGAACGTAAAAAGGTCGGTTTCCACGGCGCTCGTCGTCGCAAGCAGTTCAGCAAGCGCTAATCTCAACAAGAGAAGCGCAGCCGAATGGTTGCCCCTCAAAAAAGCCGTCAGAGCGCAGGTTCTGGCGGCTTTTTTGTTGGCGCTGCTAGACTTCGCGTTCTATGCGACTCCGCCTGATTCTTCGCCGTCTGACCGTCAGCGCCCCGCGCATGGCCGTGCGCAGCGCATTGCCTTGGCCGTTTCGTTGGGCGCTGGTCGCCATCGTGTGTGGCTTTTGTGCTGCCATTGGTTTGTGGGCGTTCGAATTTGGCAAAGACATTGCGGGCCTGGACCAAGGCTCCAAGGGCGAATTGCGCAAGACCCAGTTGGAGCTCTCCACCTTGCGCGAAGAAATGCTGACCTTGAAAGACACGCGCGACAAGGCGCAGTCCATTGCCAACACGGCAGAGACACTGCTCACCTCTGAAAAAGTGGCGCAGCAAAAGTTGAGTGCGAGAAACAAGCAGCTGGAAGACGAAATTCTGGCCTTGCGCGATGACCTCGGATTTTTTGAAAAGCTGATTCCCACCTCCGGTCTGACCGCTGGTGCGCCTGGCCTTTTGATACGCGGCTTGCAGGCTGAATTGCGCAACGGACGTGAGATCAAATGGCAAGTGCTGGTGATTCAGTCCGTCAAGAACGCCCCTGAATTCAATGGCCGCCTGGAGGTGACGTTTGCCGG
Source organism: Rhodoferax sp. (assembly GCA_044354655.1). GTDB lineage: Bacteria > Pseudomonadota > Gammaproteobacteria > Burkholderiales > Burkholderiaceae_C > Rhodoferax. Next base: position 1,478 of record JBIKZP010000037.1, read on the forward strand.
ACTTCAAAATGGCAAACCCTGGTCGGCTTTGCTGCCAGGGGGGGCGCAGCCGCTCAAGCTCAAGCAGTACGGCCGTTTGCAAGGCGTTTTTGAACTGCCGCCCCAAGTACTGATCAAAAGTGTGACGGCCAAAGTGCTGGAAGGCACCACGGCCAGAGCCACCCAGTCCATCAATTTATAGCCACGATTTCTACAAGGTGAGCCCCTATGTTTAGCCGCAACAAGCAACCCCCCATCAAAAGTCTGATTGCCGAAAGCAGTCGCATTGAGGGTCATCTGAACTTTTCTGAAGGTTTGCGCATTGACGGCACGATTCTGGGCAACATCACATCGCCAGAGGACGTTCCCAGCATTTTGGTGATTTCGCAAACCGCTGTGGTGACCGGTGAAATTCATGCCGACCACATCATCATCAATGGTGAAGTCAACGGCCCGGTGTATGCCCGCGTCATGCTGGAGTTGCAGCCCAAGGCCCGCATTCATGGTGATGTGCATTACGTGGCCCTGGAAATGCACCAGGGCGCCTTGATTGCCGGGCAGTTGTCCCCATTGCTGGAAGTCGAGGAAAAACCCGCACTCAAACTAGCGGCAAATAATCCGTAAATACAGAACTTGAGCAAATTGCTGTACTATTGCGTCCAACCCATAAATCGGAGTGACTCATGAGCGCCGTTGCAGAAATTATCCAGACAGAAATGCCTACCCCCATTCTCTTTAGCGACAGCGCTGCTGCCAAAGTGGCTGACCTGATCGCTGAAGAGGGAAACCCCGAGTTGAAGCTGCGGGTCTTCGTGCAAGGCGGCGGCTGTTCAGGTTTTCAATATGGTTTCACCTTTGATGAAATCACCAATGAAGACGACACCACCATGACCAAAAATGGCGTCTCCCTGCTGATTGATGCCATGAGCTACCAGTACCTCCTGGGTGCCGAGATTGACTACAAGGAAGATCTGCAGGGTGCCCAGTTTGTGATTAAAAACCCCAATGCCACTACCACGTGTGGCTGCGGATCGAGCTTCTCGACCTGAGGCATTGACCGGCTTCAAGCCGGGTAAATTGCACCCAGCACGCGGGCGCCTTTGGCGCCCGTTACTTTTTGAAGGCTGGCTGTTTTACGGCGCATGGTTTGCCGTGCTAACCAGGCAAAAGCCGCCGCTTCTACCTGCTGCGGGGGCAAGCCATGGGCGTGGGACGAGGCCACCTTGTGGTCTGGTAAATGCGCTTGCAGGCGTTGCATCAGGTGCTGGTTGAAGGCGCCACCGCCACACACAATCAAACCAGGGCTTGCAAGGGCGTAACGCTTCACATCGTCTGCGCAGGCGCGTGCTGTGAGTTCGGTCAAAGTGGCTTGCACATCGGCGGGCTGCAGGCCTGGGTAGGCGCCCAGCACAGCACTCAGCCAGGACGGGTTAAACAGGTCGCGTCCTGTGCTTTTGGGCACAGTCAAGGCAAAGAAGGGCTCGGCCAGCAAGGCGGTTAGCAAGTTGGTTTGCACGGTGCCAGCGGCGCCCCAGGCGCCATCGGCATCGAAGGCTTGCCCGGTGTGTTGCAGGCACCAGGCGTCCATCAAAGCGTTGCCCGGGCCACAGTCAAAGCCGAGCACCTCCCCAGAAGCCGTGGGACCCAGTACGGTGAGGTTGGCAAAACCGCCAATGTTCAAAATGGCCACGGCCTCGTCGCTGCGGCCAAAGACGGCTTGGTGAAAAGCGGGCACCAGCGGTGCGCCTTGGCCACCGGCGGCCACATCCCGGCTGCGGAAATCGGCCACCACGTCGATGCCAGTGAGCTCGGCCAGCAGCGCGGGGTTGTTCAGTTGTAGCGTGTAGCCTGTGCCGTCAAAACCCTGTGGCTGGTGCCGCACTGTCTGGCCATGGGCGCCTACCGCGTGAACCTGGGCTGGCGTTATGGCGCTGCTCTGTAGCAGCTCGGCCACCACCTGCGCGTAAATCCGTACCAGCGCATTGGCGGCCAGGGCGGCCCGGTGCAATTCGTTGGGCCCGGAGGAATTGAGCGCCAGCAACTCTTGCTTCAAGGGCTGGGGCATAGGCGCACTGGCGTGACCCAAGACACGCAGGTCGGCGCCAGAAAAATCAGCCAGGACACCGTCCACACCATCCAGCGAGGTGCCGGACATGAGACCGATATAAAGCTCAGACATGGGTCGTGGTTACCTGTAGCTCACGCTATTCCCACCATTCGCACCATTTACCAGACGCTTGCAAGCATGAATGGCAGAGGGGATGGGCAAGGACTTATTGCGTTCTGGTTTGCTGCAAGGTGGCTGCAGCGGTCAGATGCAGACGGGCGGAAGAGGCCAGTTTGTCAAACTGCGGCTTGAGCGCAGTGGTGACAGGCACCGCCTCGCTCTGGCGGGCCAGGGTGAGGGGGTCACGGTGTTGACCGTCAACCCGGAACTCAAAATGCAGGTGCGGGCCAGTAGCCCAACCGGTGGCGCCCACCGCACCAATATTTTGGCTTTGGGTGACCGACTGGCCTTTTTTCACATTGATGCGGCTCAGGTGGGCATAAACCGTGGTGTTCTGCCCTCCATGTTTGATAAACACGACATTGCCGAAACCGTTTTGAACGCCGGCAAATTCCACGATGCCATCGCCAATGCTGCGGACCGGCGTGCCGGTGGGTGCCGCGTAATCGACCCCGAGGTGGGCACGCCATTTTTGCAAAATGGGATGAAAGCGCATGGCAAAACCACTGGTAACCCGCGAGAACTCCATGGGCGAGGCTAAAAAGGCGCGCCGCAGACTCTTGCCGTCCAACGTGTAGTAAGCGCCTTTGCTGGTGGCTTTTTCATTTGCGCTGACTTGAGCAGCCGTGCCACCCGCCAGTGGGCTTGGGAACCACATGGCCTGGAAGGTCTTGCCGTTGTTCACAAACTCCGCACTCAGCACGCGGCCAGTGCGCAGGGGTTCGCCGTCGCCCTCCAGCGCTTCGTAGACCACTGAAAAACGGTCGCCCTTGCGCAAAGCGCGGTGAAAGTCGATGTCGCCTGAGAAAATTTCGGCCAGCTGGATGGCGACGTTGTCGTTGATCTTGGCCTCATCAGTGGCTGCAAACAGCGAGGACTGGATGGTGCCGCTGGCTATGCGGGTGGACGCGCTGAGGGCCGCAGTCTCAATGCGTGACTGAAAACCCTGGTCGGTTTTTTCTAGCACCAGGCGTTTGAAACTGCCGTCATCCTCGGGGCTCCAGCGGGCGCTGAGTTTGAGCAGGGTATTGAACTCACTGGCTTCTACCGTGACATTGCGGCCCGCACGGCCCAGCAGCACTTGGCGGGCATTGGCATCGGTGCGTAAAAAAGCGGCAGCGCCGGTGTCTTGAATACCCAGGCGTTTAAGCAGCGTGTCTGCCGTGTCACTGGAACGGGTGATGTCAGAGCGGTACAGCGTGAGTGGTTGCAGCCCCATGTCGGCGGCGGTGTGCAAGGGCAAGGTCTGCACCGACTCAACCACTTCGCGCACGGCCAGATCGGACGCATCTGGGGCGAAGTTGGCCAGGGCAAAAGCACCGCCACCGCCGCCCAGCAACACGGCTGCGACTACCGCAGTCAGGTGTTTGGGGTGGGTCTGAATAACACGCCGAGCCAGGCTCAAGAGTTCATTCGCGGTGCTGACAATGCCTGTGATCAAAACTGAGGGTCCGATTCTGGTTGGTGTTTTTTTTGTAGCGCGCGACCCTGTCCAGAGGGTCCAGGCCGATGGGGCAACATAAAATCCGGCGCTAGACGAGGCTGGAGTATAACTTCGTCTCACCCCATGGCATCAATAAAAACCCTTATGAATCAAGCACCAGCCCCCCAGTTTGCCGTCACCGACCGAGTTCGCGAGGCCCTGGCGGTGTCATTACGCGGCTGTGAAGAACTGATTCCACAAGACGAATGGGTCAAGAAACTGGCGCGCTCAGAGGCCACCGGCACACCGTTGCGCATCAAACTGGGGCTAGATCCGACAGCGCCAGACATCCATATTGGCCACACCGTGGTGCTCAATAAAATGCGCCAATTGCAGGATTTGGGGCACACCGTCATCTTTTTGATTGGCGACTTCACCTCCCTGATTGGCGACCCGTCAGGCCGCAACAGCACCCGCCCGCCCCTGACACGCGAGCAAATCGAGGCCAACGCCCAGACCTACTACAAACAAGCTTCCATGGTGCTGGACCCCGCCCGCACCGAGATTCGTTACAACAGCGAATGGGGCGACGCCCTGGGTTCACGCGGCATGATCCAACTGGCGGCCCGTTACACCGTGGCGCGCATGATGGAGCGCAACGACTTTCACGACCGCTTTCACTCTGGAACGCCCATCAGCGTGCACGAGTTTTTGTACCCGTTGATGCAGGGCTACGACAGTGTGGCGCTTAAGAGCGACCTGGAGCTAGGCGGCACCGACCAGAAGTTCAACCTGCTGGTGGGGCGCCATTTGCAGGCCGAATACGGGCAAGAAGCCCAATGCATTCTGACCATGCCACTGCTCGAAGGCCTGGACGGCACCGAGAAAATGTCCAAGAGCAAGAACAACTACATCGGTATCAGCGAAGACGCCAACACCATGTTTGCCAAGGTGCTGAGCATTTCCGACGTGCTGATGTGGCGCTGGTACACCCTGCTTAGCTTCCAGTCCGAGGCGCAAATTGAAGCGCTGAAGCAAGAAGTAGCCGCTGGGCGCAACCCGAAAGACGCCAAAGTGGCGCTGGCCAAAGAAATCACCGCGCGCTTTCACAGCCCGGCGGCAGCCGACGCGGCCGAACAAGACTTTGTCAACCGCAGCAAGGGCGGCGTGCCCGACGACATTGCCGAACTGAGCCTGCCCCTGGGAGAAGGCGGCGCGGCGCTGGGCATTGGTGCGCTGCTCAAAATGGCCGGTCTGGCCGCCTCCAGCGGAGAAGGCAACCGCCTGATTGACGGCGGCGGCGTGCGCATTGACTCCGGCGTGGTCAGCGACAAGGGCCTCAAGCTGGGCGCTGGAACCTACGTGGTGCAGGTAGGCAAGCGCAAGTTTGCCAAGGTGACGTTGGCTTGAGCATGGGGCCGATACCAGCGCACTGGCTGACCCCGCAGCGCTTGCTGGGGGCGTCGGTCGTGGTCGCGGTCATCACCATCGCGCTCAAAACCCTGGCCTGGTACATCACCGATTCGGTCGGCCTGCTGTCTGACGCCATGGAGTCGCTGGTCAACCTCGCCAGCGCCATTTTTGCGCTGATGATGGTCACCATTGCCCAGCGCCCGGCGGATGAAGACCACCCCTACGGCCACCACAAGGCCGAATATTTTTCCAGCGGCTTTGAGGGCATTTTGATCATTGCCGCCGCCATGGGCATCATGTGGGCCGCCGGTCATCGTCTGTTTGACCCGCAGCCATTGACGCAAGTGGGTTGGGGGCTGGCGCTCTCTGTGGTCAGCTCCACCTTGAACGGCTTGCTCGCCTGGGTCATGTTTCGCGCGGCCAAAGAGCACCGCTCCATGGCGCTGGAGGCCGATGCCCGCCACCTGGTCACCGACGTCTGGACCTCGGTGGGCGTGGTCATTGGCATTGGCGCGGTGGGCCTGACGGGCTGGCTCTGGCTCGATGCGCTGGTGGCCATTGGCGTGGCCATCAATATTTTGCGTGAAGGCGTGCACCTGATGTGGCGCTCCTCTCAGGGCTTGATGGACGAGGCGCTGGAGCCCGAGGTGCTGCAGCAAATCCATACCACCCTGGCCGAGTTTGAGCACCACACCATCCGCTTTGACCACCTCAGCACGCGGCGCTCCGGCCAACGCCGTTTTGTCGACCTGCACATGCACATGCCCGCCAGTTGGTCCTTGGGCCGCGCCGCCGCAGTTCGCGCCAGCGTAGAGCAAGCGCTGATGAGCGCCGTGCCCGGCTTGCGCGCCACCATTCAGCTCTTGCCCAGTGATGTGGAAGCGCATTTTGACGACCCACGGGACCTGATATGAGCGCCCTGAAAGCGCCCCGATGATTGCCGTCCTGCAACGCGTCAGCCAAGCGCACGTCGTCATTGACGGGCAGGTCCACGGGCAAATTGGCGCGGGCCTGTTGCTGCTGCTGTGCGCCGAACAAGGCGACACCGACGCCCAAGCCGATCGCTTGCTGGCCAAAATTTTGAAACTGCGCATCTTCAGCGATGCCGCCGGCAAGATGAACCACAGCGTGCAAGACCTGGACGGGCAGGGCACCTCAGGTGGTTTGCTGATCGTGAGCCAGTTCACCCTGGCCGCAGACGTCAGTGGCGGCAACCGGCCCAGCTTCACGCAGGCCGCCCGTCCTGAAGAGGGGCGCCGTTTGTACGATTATTTTGTGGCAAACGCCCGCGCGGCGCACCCTGTGGTGCAAACCGGCGTCTTTGCCGCCGACATGCAGGTGCATCTGGTCAACGACGGCCCGGTGACTATTCCGCTGCGCATCGCGCCCTGAACCCTTGCCCGTCACCCGGGCTTGCCGCCAGAGGCAGCGTCAATGCCAGCGTCAATGTCACAGTTAATACGGGTTGTCAAAGCCCAGCCGGTTCAAAATTTCTGTCTCGCGCAGCTCCATCACCTGGGCGTCTTCTTCGCTGGTTTCGTGGTCCCAGCCCTGCGCGTGCAGCGCGCCGTGCACCAGCAGGTGTGCGTAATGCGCCTGTAGCGTCTTGCCCTGTGCCTTGGCCTCTTGCGCTATGACCGGCGCGCACAGCACCAGGTCGGCGCAGACCACGGGCTCTTGGCTGTAGTCAAAAGTCAGTACGTTGGTGGCGTCATCTTTTTTGCGGTAATCACGGTTGAGCGCCTGGCCTTCTTCGGCGTCTACGATGCGCACCGTAATTTCTGCATCGCTTTGCAGGGCGTGGCGAATCCAGCGCGCCACCTTGTGGCGCGGCAAGGCGGCGCGGTGCAGGGCGGCGTTGTCGATCTTGCCAAATTGCAGGGACAAGGTGAGTTCATTGAGCATCAACATGGGAAACGGTCCTGGCTGCCCGGCGGTCTTGGCCGGCGGGACGGGGTGAATATAAAAATCAAATGGCTTTCTTGCGTGCGCGCGACCGTGCCACCACTTTATCGGGCTCGGTAGCCGCATCAGCATCGTCCATACGCGCAGAGCGCCCCTGCGCGTCGTAGGCGTCCACAATGCGTGCCACCAGCGGGTGGCGCACCACGTCTAAACTGGTCATGTGGCACATGGCAATGCCCGGCACGCGCTTGAGCACACGCTCGGCCTCCACCAAGCCACTAAGCTGGGTTTTGGGCAGGTCAATCTGGCTCACATCGCCCGTCACCACCGCCTTGGAGCCAAAGCCAATGCGCGTCAAAAACATCTTCATCTGCTCGGGCGTGGTGTTTTGCGCCTCGTCCAAAATCACAAAGGCGGTGTTGAGCGTGCGCCCGCGCATGAAGGCCAGCGGGGCCACTTCAATCGTTTGGCGCTCAAACGCTTTTTGCACCTGCTCAAAACCCATCAGGTCGTACAGCGCGTCGTAGAGCGGGCGCAAGTAGGGGTCAATTTTCTGGTTCAGGTCGCCCGGCAAAAAGCCCAGGCGCTCGCCGGCTTCTACGGCCGGGCGCGTCAGCACAATGCGCTGCACCGCGCTGCGCTGCAAGGCGTCTACCGCCATGGCCACCGCCAAATACGTCTTGCCCGTGCCGGCCGGGCCAATACCAAAGGTAATGTCGTGGCTGGCAATCTGGTCCAGGTAAGTGGCCTGGTTCAGGGTGCGGGGCTTCAGGTCGCTGCGTTTTGTTTTAAGTGCCGGGCCGTCGGTGGCGTCCATGTCGGCATCGCCCGCTAGCATGAGCTGCACCATGGCCGGCTCAATGGGGCGTGCCGCCATTTCATACATGGCTTGCAGCATCTCCATGCCACGTTTGGCGTTGGCCTTGGTGCCGTCGACCTTGAACTGCTCGTGGCGGTGTGCGATTTTGACTTGCAGCGCCGTCTCAATAGTGCGCAAATGCGCGTCCATGGGGCCACACAAATGCGACAGGCGGGTGTTGTTGGGCGGGGAAAACAGGTGTCTGAGAATCAAGTTGATAATTCCTGAAAAGGTTCACCCAATGATAGGCAATTAATGATGGATAAAAAATGATGGGCAAGAAATGATAGGCAAACTTACTGGCACGCTAGACCACAAAAACCCGCCCCAGGTGCTGGTGGACTGCAATGGCGTGGGCTACGAGGTGCATGTCCCCATGAGCACCTTCTACAACCTACCCGAAGTGGGCCAACGCGTCAGCCTGCTCACGCATTTTGTGGTGCGCGAAGACGCGCAAATACTTTACGGCTTTGAAAACGCGCAGGAGCGCGAAGCCTTTCGACAACTCATCAAGATCTCAGGCGTGGGGCCACGCACCGCTTTGTCGGTGCTCTCGGGCATGAGCGTGGCCGAGTTGTCCACCGCCATCACCCTGCAAGAAGCCGGGCGCCTGGTGAAAGTGCCCGGCATCGGCAAAAAAACCGCCGAACGCCTGCTGCTGGAACTCAAAGGCAAGCTCGGCCCAGACATTGGCCTCTTCACCACCGTGGCCAACGACACCCAAGGCGATATTCTGCAAGCCCTGCTGGCCCTGGGCTACAGCGACAAAGAAGCCGCCGCTGCCCTCAAAGCCCTGCCGGCTGAGGTGGGCGTGAGCGAAGGCATCAAGCTGGCGCTGCGGGCCTTGTCCAAG
>JBIKZP010000038.1:0-10131 GCA_044354655.1 Rhodoferax sp.
GCTCAGCGACAAGCCATGTTGGCCAATGCCAATGGCCAAACCACCCACCAGATTGATCACCAGAATCAACAGGCCGGCAATCGCGTCACCACTCACAAATTTGGACGCACCGTCCATGGAGCCGAAGAAATCCGACTCTTGCGACAACTCAGCACGGCGCAGTCTGGCCGTATCTTGGTCAATCACACCGGCATTGAGGTCGGCATCAATCGCCATTTGCTTGCCTGGCATGGCATCCAGGGTAAATCGGGCGTTGACCTCGGACACCCGGCCGGCACCCTTGGTCACCACAAAGAAGTTAACAATCATCAAGATGATAAAAATGATGAAGCCCACCACGTAATTACCGCCAATGACAAACTCGCCAAACGCCGCCACGACTTTGCCGGCCGACTCATGGCCCTCATGGCCATTCACCAGAATCACCCGGGTGGACGCCACATTGAGAGCCAACCGGAGCATCGTGGCAAAAAGGAGCACGGTAGGGAACGAGGAGAATTCCAGCGGCTTGCGCACGCTGATGGCGATCATGATGACCAGCAAGCTCGCTGCAATATTGAAAGTAAACAGTACATCCAACAAAAACGCTGGCAAAGGCACGACCAACATGCCCATGATCAACAACACCAGAGCCGGAATGCTCAGGCCAGTGAAGTTGAATCGCGACAGGCTTTGTCGAAACGTTGACAGTGACAGTGTGGTCATTGATTACCAAAGTGAGATTTAGGGCGCCAGTTCCACTTACCTGATAGAAAAGTGACTACGCCCAGCGGTTAATGCAAAGAACATGCCATGCATTTCCGACACCACTGTTGATTCGCGCACGGGCCCTGAAAGTGGCAACAAATAACCTGTCACGGTTCTTGCGTAATCCCTTGCAGCCATGTGGCATGCAGTACTTTCAAGGATCGAAAATTCAATGGATGCAAATCTATTTTTTTCCGCTACAACACCATTTTCCAAGGCTGGCCTAGAGCCAGCACCGGGTACACCGCCTACCGAAAAAACCCTGGGCGGGGTTGAATTCAACGCGCTGGTCAGTGATTACCTCCAAGGCCACCAGCGGCAAGAACTTGCCGCTCTGGGCAGTGCAGGCGCCGTTTTGCAAGTTCAGCCCCTGGGTCCTGAGATCGACCTCATCACGACTGGCGCACCTTTGCCTGATCTGGGCAGCCTGGCCGCTTTTGCGCGGGCACAGGGCCTGGATGAGTCGGCAGTCAAGCTGCTGTTTGGGAATGTACCGGTCGAGCCGAACGCAAGCGCTGCATTTTCCATGCCGGTTAGCGCGCCTGCAATCCCAGCTGCCTTGGCCATGTCATTAGTCCCTAGTTTTGCTTCGGTTCCAGTTCCTGCCACCACCCCAGACCAGGCCATGGCCATGGCGTGGCGTGCCCAACAAGACTGGGCACCTTTGGCCGTGCGCCCTACCCCCTCCGTCATTTTGACGAGTGAGGGTGATGCCCTGACCAGCGCAGCCCTGATGGCCACCCTGCAACCCGGCTTGCCCATGGCTGCATCGCACCAGGCTGTCACTTTGCCGAGCAGCATGACCCGCCCTGCCGAGCAGGTCTCCGCCCTCCAAACCCCTGCCGTAACCACCGCCATTGGACAAAACATGCCCGCCGGGGTGTCTGTAGTGGCATTGCAACTGGGACCCAAAAAGAGCCTGACACTGCCTACCCCACCTTTAAACATGGAAGGTGCCGAGGCCTCGGCTGCCGATGCCGCTATGACAGAGGCATTCAAGTTCAAGCTTGAAGTCAGCAACCAGGAAATCACCCGGCAGCTGGCGCAAATGTCCGGCACGGCCAAGCAGACCACCTGGGGCACCTTGACCATGGATGCGTCAGCAACCCAATTGCTGCAAAACCTGTCCATGCTGAGCGCCAAGGACCTTAAACCCGGCATGATCGCCAATTTGGGCCTGACCCCGGACCAAAATGACGCCGCCTTCAATACCGTGGGAGAAGCAGGCACAGACTCACCCCTGAGCAGCAGCCTGGACTTCAATGCGGCAACACCCCTCAAAGGCCAGACTGAAGCAACGGCTCCCGGCAGCACAACCCCTGCGGCGGTGCTGAATCAGCAGCGAAGCGAGCAATACCAGCAACTGGCGGACCGACTGGGTGAGGCGATGGGGCAACGCCTGATCAACCAGATCAAACAAGGCGACTGGAAGTTGCAGCTGCGCATGCAACCCGCCAGCCTGGGTCAAATTGACATTGAGTTAGACATGCATAAAGGCGGACTTGATGCCCTGTTCATGGCTGACACCCAGTCCACCCGCGATCTGCTGGCACAGGGCATGAACAAACTAAAAGACACGCTGGCACAAACTGGCATGCCTGTTGCTTCTGTCTGGGTGAACGGAGAACAAAGTCGGCAATCTGGCGGAAATCCGACACCTGGGCGCGAGCCTCAATTTGTTAGCCGCGTCACGAACAAAGACGAAGACATCAGCGTAAGTACCGTAAGCGCCCGCCCCGTCAGACTAGATCCCAACAAGGGTTGGGATGTGCTGGCATGAGGCGAATGGGAACACGGGTTTATATTGACTACACATGAGGTGACGCATGGCTGAAGAAATTGCAGAAACAGAACCGAAGCCCAAGAAGCCTCTGGTAAAAATAATTATTGCAGCAGTGGCCGTCGTGGTTTTGCTGGCCATTACCGTGGTCGGCACCATGTTTGCAACCGGTTTTTTCAGCAAGAAACCTGCTGAATCTGCCGACGAGATGCTCGATGAAGGCGCTGCAGGCGGCGGCCATGGCGCTGCGCCAGCGGGCAAAGATGCGGGCGGTCATGGCGACAAAAAAGACGCCGGCGCCCATGGTGACAAAAAGGGTGATGCCAAAGCGGGCGGCCCGCCTGGAAAACTCTCCAAAAAATCACCTGAGCTGGCACGTTTTGAATACACCTACCACCAGATGGACAAAGACTATTTGGTGAATCTGGTGGGCTCGAAAAAAGTGATGTCGGTGCAAATCGCCATCATGACCCACTATGACGAGCGCGTCATTGAGAACGTGAAGAAGCACGACTTTGCTTTGCGCTCCGTGGTGATGGACACCATGCGTATGACGGCAGAGGCCGATTTGCTCAAGCCCGAATTCAGAAAAGAACTGGGCGTGAAAATTCGCGACGTCATGAACACCTTGCTCGAAAAATACGAAGACTTTGGCGGTATTGAAGAGGTGTTTTTCACCTCCTTCATCGTGCAGTAAGCCCACTTGAGAAAAACATCCGCGCAACGCCATGGCTAACAACTTACTTACCCCCGAAGAACTGTCGGCGCTGTCCGAAGGCGTGAAGGACGGCTCCATCGCCGTGGACACGGGCTTTAACACGGCCGCACGGGTGAAAAAGCATGACCTGGCCAGTGAAGACAGCAGCCTGGGCGTGAACGTGGCCTCCATTGACATGATCAATGAGCGCTTCATTCGCATGTACCGCTTGAGCCTGATGGAGGTGCTGCGCACCAGCCCCCGCATCAACCCGAACAAAGTTCAAATTCTGCGCTTTGGTGATTATTTGAAAGACCTGCGACCGCCCCTTTCGGTCAACGTCGTGCGCATGAACCCGCTGCGGGGCTACTCCATCGTGGTGATTGATCCCACGGTGGTGTTCAGTTCACTCGACAGTTTCTTTGGTGGCTTTGGCAGTGGCAGCCTTGGGCAATTGGCGCCCGGTCGCATGTTCACCCCCACGGAGATGCGCATCATCAAGATGATTCTGGATGTGTTCTTCCGCTCGCTCAAGGAAGCCTGGTCACCCTTGATGGCCCTGGAGTTTGAATTGGTCAGCTCCGAGATCAACCCGCAGTTTGCCCAAATTGCCGATGAGAACGACCTGGTCATCTTGACCCGCTTTGAAACTGAAAGCAGCACCCAAAGCATGGGCTTCATCGACTTGGTCTACCCCTACTCATCGCTCAAACCCGTGCGCGAACTGCTGCGCAGCCGGGTTCAAACCGGTGACGGCAATGAAGAGTCAGACAAGCAGTGGCGTGATGAACTGGAACATGCTGTGGGCAGTTCTTGCCTAGAAGCCAGCGTGATTTTGGGACAAATTTCAACCACGCTCAGTGTGCTGGAAACCATGCAAGCGGGTGACGTGCTCTACTTTAAAAAACCAGCGCTGGCCTGCCTCCAGCCCAACGGAATTCCGGCCTTTGATGTTCAGGTAGGAACACTGGGAACGCAAACCGCAGTCCAAATTGAGCGAGCTGTTGTGCCTGGCGCACAGTGATTAACCAGGAAATACGACATGAACGAACCTCTCAAAGATGACGCCATTCAGGCCCTTAACGCCCCCAACCAGATCAACCCCGATGTATTGCAAAACATCAGTGTGACCTTGTCGATTGAAGTGGGCCGCGCCATGATCAAGATCCGCGATCTCATGCGCCTGACCCAAGGCAGTGTGGTGGAGCTGGACAAGATTGCGGGCGAACCGCTAGATTTGCTGGTCAACAACACCGTGGTGGCCCAGGGCGAGGTGGTCTTGGTCAATGAACGCTATGGCATTCGCCTGACGCGCGTTGTACCAGCCTCCGAGCGCATGAAACACCTTTGAGCCTCACCATGGCAAGTGTGAACCCGGGCTTTGATGTCCTCCAATTCATTGGCAGCCTGGTCATTGTTCTAGTGCTGCTGGGCGCCACTTTGTGGACGCTCAAGCGCATGAAGCACATCGGTAAAACAACGAACGGCCCGCTCCAATTGGAAATGCTTGAATCGGTGAGCTTCGGCCCACGCCAAAAAATTGTGCTGATGCGCGCGGGAAACCATCAAGTTTTGGTAGGGGTAAGTCCCGGCCAGTTCACCTCACTGGCCACCTGGGTGGCAGAACCGTCATCGACAGAAGTCAAGCATGTGGCGTAGAGTAGTTTTCTGCCTGGTACTGCTGGCAACTTTGGCCCCTTTGGCGGGATGGTCGCAAGGTTTGCCGGTCATCAACGTAGCCGACGGCGCCAAAGGCACGCAGTACAGCCTGTCTTTGCAGTTGCTGGCGTTGATGACGACGCTGTCGGTGCTACCGTCCCTGCTGCTGATGATGACGTCCTTTGTGCGCATCATCATTGTCATGTCGCTGCTTCGCCAAGCTCTGGGTACCGGTCAAACCCCGCCCAACGTGGTGTTGGTCGGCATTTCCCTTTTTCTGACGCTGTTCATCATGTCGCCCGTGTTGAACGACGTTTACCAAAACGCCATGGTGCCGTACATGGAACAAGGCATGGCATTTGACAAAGCCCTGGCCGCGGCCGAGGCGCCCATCCGTGGCTTCATGTTGAAACAAACCCGTGAAGACGATATTGCGCTTTTCATGCAAATGGCGCGCAAGAGCGATGCAGTGGACGCGCAGTCGGTGCCCTTCCTGACGCTGGTGCCGGCCTTCATTACCTCGGAGCTAAAGAGCGCCTTCACCATCGGCTTCTTGATTTACATCCCCTTTGTGGTGATTGACCTGATCGTGGCCAGCGTGCTGATGTCCATGGGCATGATGATGCTGTCTCCCATGATGATCTCCATGCCCTTCAAACTCATGCTGTTTGTACTGGTAGACGGCTGGAGCCTGATCATGGGCTCGCTGGCTGCCAGTTTTGTCACCTGAGTTTTGATTTGAAAAGACCTAGACCATGGATATTTCTACCGTGATTGAGTTGGGCCACCAAGCCCTTTGGATGACTGTGCTGATTTCTGCGCCACTTCTGGGGGTTGCCCTGGCGGTCGGTTTATTCATCGGCATCATCCAGGCCGCCACTTCCATCAATGAATCCACCTTGAGCTTCATTCCCAAATTGGTCGCCATGGCGATCACACTGGCTGTGGTGGGTGGCTGGCAACTGGGCATGCTGGTGGATTACACCCGCAGTGTGTTCCAGAGAATACCGACCCTGTTCACCTGAGCGGCGTGTTGCCACGGCCATGAACCTTCTTGCTGCAGACATTGTTGAGCGCTTTTATTCGTTTCTGTGGCCGATGCTGCGGATCTCGGCACTGCTGACCTCCGCCCCAATTTTTTCGCTGCGCGCGCTCAATCTTCGGGTGCGTATCTTGTTGGCCCTGGCCATTACCTGGTTGGTTTACCCCTTGCATGACTGGCCCAAAATTGACCCGCTGTCTGCCGCCGGGCTGGTAGAAATATTTAACCAGTTGGCCATTGGTCTGCTCATGGGTATGAGCCTGCAGGTGGTAACCGCCGCCATGCTGGTGGGTGGACAGTCGATCTCTAACGCCATGGGCCTCTCCATGGCCAGCATGATTGACCCCAACTTGGGCAACGTGCCGGTGATTGCCCAGTTTCTACTGATTCTGGCGACGCTCATTTTTGTTGGCTTGGGCGGTCACGCCATGCTGCTGGGCCTGGTGATTGACAGCTTCACCAGCATGCCCATTGGGCAACCTCTGCTGAGTCAGGCCGCCTGGGCGCAACTGGTGTCCTGGAGCTCCATGATTTTTTTGGGCGCTGTGCTCACCGCCCTGCCCGTCATGGTGACGCTGCTTTTTGTCAATATTGGCATGGGTATGGTCACACGCGCGGCCCCCAGCCTGAATATTTTTTCGGTGGGTTTGCCCGCGATGATCGTCGCCGGATTTATCGTACTGATGCTGGCCTTGCCCAGCATCGGCGCCCGCATTCAATGGCTGTGGTTGCAAGGCTTCTTGCAAGTGCGCGCCGTGGTTGGACTGCAGTAAGGCGGAGGCACCATGTCTGAAAGCGACAGCTCCCAAAAGACCGAAGAACCCACCTCGCGCAAGCTCAAGCAGGCGCGTGATGATGGGCAGGTGGCGCGCTCGGTCGAGTTGCCGGCGGCTGCTGTGGTGCTCTCGGCTATCTTGATGCTCCTCGCCATGGGTGGTGTATGGATGAGCAAACTCAGCACTTTTTTTGCTGCAGGCTTTGCCTTTGACCGCACGTCACTGGATACACCGGCCATGCTGCCGGGTTTGTTTGCCTCGCAACTGCTCAGTGCCTTTGCGCTGGTGTTGCCCATCATGCTGGTGACCATGGTGGCAGCTATCGTTGCCTCTGGTGCAACCGGTGGCTACTTGTTCTCCTTCAGTGCCATCATGCCCAAGCTGTCCAAGCTCAGCCCGCTGGAAGGTTTCAAGCGCATGTTTGGCTCACGTGCCCTGGTCGAGCTGCTCAAAGCCATATTGAAATTCTCGCTGGTGGGTGGCGTCTTGATTTTGTTGGTCAACAACCACCTGTCTGAGCTGATGCTGATGGGCTCCATGGGGCTGGAGCCTGGGCTGGCCCTGGCGGGCAAACTCATCATCGAATCTGCGGTGTGGCTGGCACTGTGTCTGGTGCTCATCGCGCTGATAGATGCACCTTACCAGCGCTATTCCTTCATGAAGCGCATGCGCATGACCAAGCAGGAAATTCGCGATGAAATGAAAGACATGGAAGGTCGCCCCGAGGTGAAAGCCCAGATTCGTCGACGCCAGCGCGAAGTGGCCAATGCCAAGATGATGCAAAAGGTGAAGGACGCTGACGTCATCATCACCAACCCGGAACACTTTGCCGTGGCCCTGGCCTACGACCCCACCTCCGATGGCGCGCCTATTCTGCTCGCCAAAGGGGCTGATTTCATGGCGACCCGGATTCGAGAAGAAGCCAAAAACCACGGCATCGAAATTTTCTCGGCCCCACCGTTGGCGCGGGCTTTGTACTTCACCACCAAGGTAGACCACCCGGTGCCCGAGGATCTGTACCATGCCGTAGCCCAGGTGATTGCCTATGTATTCGGTTTGGCCCAGATCAGGCCGGGCGTGGCACCTATGCCCAAGCCCCTGCCCAAAGTACCGACTTCCATGAGCTTTGACGAAAATGGCAAACTGGTTCATCCTGAGACGTCCACCCCATGAACGATAGCCGCATGAACTTCAACGATGGCACAGCAGGCATTCGCCCTTTGCTGTTCCGAACCACAGACAACCTGCGCATGGAAGGCTATGTGACGGCCCTGACGCAAGATGGCATGAGCCTGTCCATCGTCAGTGCGCACGACGCCGTGTTGGACCATTACGGAAAAATCCTGATGGCCCGGCTTCGCAAAGTGGCTCCCAATGCCCAATTCGAGGTTTATTTCCCTGCCAACTCGGAAGCCTTGCTGACCCGCTTCAACGAGGTATTGAGCAGCAGTTCCGTGCAAGATGCCATGCATGGCAAGAACCAGGTTGCTGCGCCAAGGTTCTGGGTGGTCAACGATGCAGGCGCCCTGCCTGACCATGAATTTCAACTGCTCGCTCGCCTAGTGCAGCAGTTTCCTGGCTCCAATATCCGCGTCATCCTGTTCATGACTGCGGCCAGTCAGAAACAAAAGCTGCTCGACGCTTTTGGCCGCAGAATTTTGAACTGGGACATTGAACCGCCCACGTTAGATCAGACCGCTGCGCTGCTTGAGCTGGCACGCGCGCAAGGCCAAGAAGGGGTCATCCGCAACCTGCTGAAAAAACTGCCGCTGCCCGTCATGGCCGCGGCGTCTTCTGTACGCGCCGAAACAATGACCGCGCTGGACCTAGATACCGTGACACCCGATTTTCTGGAGCCGCCCAAACCGAGTCTGTGGCGCAGCAAGTCTGTGCGCTGGACGATGACCGTCCTGTTGCTCCTGACGGGCTCGGTGGGGGTCACTTTCTACCGCGACCTCTCGCTTAATATGGAGCGCCTCACGTCCGCGTTCAAGTCTGCGCCGTCCACCAAAGCGGTCACTGGCGTTGTGGCGCCGCCAAAAGCCATAGACCCCAAGGCCCCTCAAACGCCGGCTGCCCCCCCGGTGATGACCATCAGCTTTCCTGAATTACCCGCCAGTACCGCAACCGTTTCAGCACCTGCGCCCGTGGCTGAGGAAGCGCCTGAACCAAAAATTGAAAAAACGCGGCAAGAAATTATCGACCTCCCCAATGAGGCCCTGGTGGGTCAGGCATGGGTGAAGAAAATGCCGTCAGGTACATTTTTGGTACAGCACATCACCATGGCCACGTACCAATCGGCAGAACTCTGGATCAAGCGCCACCCCAATTTGAAGAACGCCCGTGTTGTGGCCGCCTACACCGCCGGCGAGAGCCTGGCGAAGTTTGTCATTGTGTCCGGCCCCTTCAAATCGCTGGTGGAAGCCACCCGATTTGTCCAGGAAACTGACGTACCCAAGAACCCCTGGATCAGATCAGCTCGCTACCTGAAGGAGCATTTCACGCCAGAACTGGCAGCCGCCTACGCTCAAAGACGCAAGGAGAACAAGCGATGACTGAACCCACCATTATTCGCAGCGATGCACCCCACGAAGTGGTCATTCCACAGGGCAGCCATGATGCCCGCAGTAAATCGGGGCACGTCGGCAAGGCTGCCAAAGCCATCACCGTTGAAGAGGAAGACAGCAACTTTGTCGTGCCATCGCAGCAAGATCATCGGGTGTTCGTGACGGAGCCACCTCCGGCCGAACCGCTGAAAGACACGGTACTCAAAGCCCCCAGCGAACCCCGGCCCGCAGCAGTGCAATCTGCGCCTGCCGAGGAAAATCTGGCAACAACAAAGGTTCAGCCCGTGCTGGCTAAGCCCATTGTGTTGCAGGAAGAAATGCCAGAAATGGACTTTCCAGCGCGCATCATCAATATCAAGATTGAGAACGACAAAGTTCGCGCCTCCCTTGATGAGCTTGAATTGAAATTAATTAAGCCCCAATAAAGATTTGAGACCACCAGCCTCACCCTGAGAGAATTTCATGACTACATCAGACCCTACTTCAACGCCCAAAGCAGCGTCACCGGTCAGTGGCGCAGCCACCGCAGAAGACGCCGAACACAACGCCAGTTCAAGCGAGCGCAAAGAACCGGTTTTCGCAGCGGACGCTAATGATGGCCTGCACGGTGCACTAGGCCCTGGGGATAGCAGCGATGCTGAACATGCAGCTATGCAAGCGCAGATCGCCAAGGAGCTTGAAGAGCAAGAATTGAATAACATGAAAACGACGCTGCTGGACTCTGCAGAGTTGGCCACCCGCGCCGCTTCGCTAGCAGCCACCGCTGGCGGCGAAATGCATAAAGCCAGCGAAAACCTGCTCTCCACGTTTTCGTCCTTGAAGAAGCAATCCGTCATCTTCCTGATCATCATGGGCAGCATGTT
>JBIKZP010000379.1:0-3300 GCA_044354655.1 Rhodoferax sp.
CAGAATGCGCGCCAGCAGGGTGCGGTAGAGCTCTTGCTTGGAGCCAAAGTAATAGTGCAGGTTGGCCTTGGGCAAACCGGAGGCTTCGGCAATGGCGGCCATGGTGGCGCCGCCAAAACCCGCGCCTGCAAACACCCGCTCGGCGGCGGTGAGGATCAACACCTCATTGGCCTGGCGGATCTGGCCTTTGGCGGCCTCGTCTGCGCTGGTGTCTGGCTGGCTGGTTGAAAGGGGGGTCATGGTGCGGGAGAGAATTCTGATGGGGCTCAAAGGCCCGTCAAAAGCAAGCGCAGCGTGGCCATGCACTGCTGCGCTTGCGCTTACCCCTGCGGGTGGCTTACTTTTGCGCGGCGTTCCAGACGGCGTGCGAGTAGGCGGCTTTGCCCGGGTCTTTCTTGATCACCGGCGAGCTGCCAGCGGCCAGCAACACCTTGACGGTGCGCTCATACGCGGCGGGTTCCAGGTAACCCATTTTGGGGGTGCTGGCAGTGGTGATGAGCTTGGCCACGTTTTCCATCTGGCGCTTTTGCACCTTCTCGTTGGCGCTACCGGAGCTGTCGGCGGCGACGACGATCTTGGCGGCTTCAGCCGGGTTCTTCACGGCGTCGTTCCAACCTTTGAACGTGGCTTTGAGAAACTTGCCCATGCGTGCCACAAAGGCCGGATCTTTGAGCTTGGCTTCCATGACGTAGAGGCCGTCTTCCAAAGAGGCCACGCCTTCTTTTTCATAGAAGAAGGTGATCAGGTCGCTTTCTTTCACGCCCGCATCTACCACTTGCCAGTACTCGTTGTAAATCATGGTGGAGATACAGGCGGCCTGGTTTTGCAACAGCGGGTCGACGTTGAAGCCTTGCTTCAAAATCTTGATGTCGCTGTCTTTGTAGCCGAGCTTGGCCATCCAGTTCAGGAACGGGTACTCGTTGCCGCCGTACCAAACGCCCAGGGTCTTGCCCTTGAGGTCTTTGGGGCTGGCAACGCCGCTGGCTTTTTTGCAGGTCAGCATCAGGCCGGACTGGTTGAACACCTGCGCGATGTTGACCAGGGGCACGCCGGCTTCGCGCGCGGCCAGGGCATCGGGCATCCAGTTCACCACCACGTCGGCTTGGTTACCGGCAATCACTTGCACGGGTGAGATGTCGGGGCCGCCGGGTTTGATGGTGACGTCCAGGCCTTCGGCTTTGTAATAGCCCTTGGCTTGCGCCACGTAGTAGCCCGCAAACTGCGCTTGCGGCAGCCACTTGAGCTGGACGGTGACTTTCTCTGCCGCGCTGGCAGTAGCGCCACACACGACCAGCACTGCGGCAAGCAGGCTGTTGGTTAACCGGGTCGTACGAATCATGGAAAACTCCTAGGGTTGAGGGAAAAGCAAAGGGCTAGCTCAAAAGAGCCAGCCACACGAGGGGAAACTTCTTTAAACACGCAGCGCATGGCGGCTCAGCCTTCACGCACCGAGGGGTGCCAGAACGCGGCGCGCCGCTCCCACTGCACCAGCAAGGCGTAGGCCACGGAGCCGGTGACCGCGGCCACCACAATGGCGCTCCAGACCAAGGGCATGTTCATGCGCGAGGCCTCGGTCGAAATACGAAAGCCCAGACCCATCGTGGGCGAGCCAAAAAATTCTGCCACGATGCCGCCAATCAGGGCCAAGGTGGCGTTGACCTTGAGCGCACCAAACATGAAAGGCAGGGCCGCCGGCAAGCGCAGGGCCAGCAAGGTGCGCCCGTAGCTGGCGGCGTAGCTGTGCATCAGCTCGCGCTCCAGCTTGCCCGCGGCCTTGAGCCCGGCCAGGGTGGACACCAGCATGGGAAAGAAGGTCATGAGCACCACCACGGCGGCTTTGGACTGCCACTCAAACCCAAACCACATGACCGCAATAGGCGCCACCGCCACCAGCGGAATGGTGCTGGTGAGCGAGGCCAGGGGCAGCAAGCCGCGCTGCAAGAAGGGCAGGCGGTCAATGCCAATGGCCACCACAAAGCCCAAGCCAGAGCCCAGCGCCCAGCCCAACACCACCGCCTTGAGCACGGTTTGCACAAAGTCGCCCCACAACACCGGGGCGTGGTTGGCCAGCGACTGCACGATCATGAGCGGCGGCGGCAACAAGACGCGCGGCACCTCAAACGCGACGGTGAGCAACTGCCAGAAGTACAGCACCCACAGGCCAAACACCCCGGCGGTCAAGGTGCCATAAATACGCGGGCCGTCGAGTGCGGCCAGGCTGCGAATAGACTGCAGCGCCAGCACGCCCAAGGCGGCGCAGGCCCACCAAAACAGCGCGGTAGGCGCGGTCTCGCCCCAGGCGGCGGGCTGCTGCATCAGCAGCGCGGCACCGGCCAAACCGGCGCTTGCCAGCACCGCAGAGAGCTTGGGGTTGTGTTTCATGGCTGGCTCCTGTGGCGCAGCACCAGGCGCTCTATGCCGGCGACCACGGTGGTGAGGGTCAAGCCGAGCAAGGCCGACATGACCAGCGCCGACCAAATCTGGATGGTGTTGCCGTAGTAAGAGCCGGTGAGCAAGCGCGCACCCAGGCCGGCTACTGCGCCGGTGGGCAACTCGGCCACCATGGCGCCCACCAAGCCGGCGGCAATGCCCACGCGCAGCGCCGGAAATAAAAAGGGCAGCGCGGCGGGCAAGCGCAGCAGCCACAAGGCCTGCCAGCGGCTGGCAGCGTAGGTGTGCAGCATTTCAGTCTCTATGCGCTGGGGCGAGCGCAAGCCTTGCACCATGGCCACGGTGACCGGAAAGAAGCACAGGTACATGGCGATCACCGCCTTGGGCGCCACGCCGGAGAAGCCCAGACTGCCCAGAATGACCAGCACAATGGGCGCAATGGCCAGCACTGGCACGGTTTGCGAGGCCACGATCCAGGGCAACAAGGCGCGGTCCAGCGTGCGCGAATGCACGATGCAAACCGACAAAAACAAGCCCAGCGCCGTGCCCATCACAAAGCCCCAAAGCGTGGATTCAGCCGTTACCGCCACATGGAACAGCAGGTTGCGCGGCGACGCCAGCGGCCAGTCCACCAGGCTGGACCAAAAGTCCAACGCTATCTGATGCGGCGCGGGCAACAGCGGGCGCTCCATGGACCAGGTGGCGCTCAGCAAGTCTTGCCAGCCCCACGGGCTGTCCTTGGGCATCACGCGCTCAATGGCGCCGGGGGCGTTGAGCCACCAGGCCCCGCCATACCAAAGCAACAGCAGCGCCAGCAGCAAAACGGCCACGGGCACGCCCTGCTGGCGCAGCCGGGTGAGCATGTGGGCGCGTTCAGTCATGGTGGCCGTCGGCCAGGGCTTCGCGCAC
>JBIKZP010000508.1:0-3297 GCA_044354655.1 Rhodoferax sp.
GGTGGGGGTGGACGTTGGCAGTGCCCAACTTCACCCCAGCTTGCGTGCCGACCCGCGAGTGCTGTGCGTGGAAAAGCTCAACGCCCGCGCCCTTGATGCTTCTGATTTGATAGCTGCAGATCAAGACGCGACGGGGCCTGGTGGCTATTTTGGTGTTGATCCAGACGCTGTAGCGCAAGCGCCTTTTGAGCCGGCGTTTGACCTGATCGTTGGCGACTTGTCCTTCATCTCGCAAACACTGGTGCTGCCGGCTTTGGTGCCGCTGCTTAAACCGGGGGGCGGACTGCTGATGCTGGTCAAACCCCAGTTTGAGTTGCAACCGGGCCAGGTGGGCAAGGGCGGCATTGTGCGTGATGCGGGTCTGTACCTGCTGGTGGAGCAGCGGCTGCGCGATTGTTGCGCCGCGCTCGGCCTGCAGGTGTCTGCGTGGTTCGACTCGCCCATTGATGGCGGCGACGGTAACCACGAGTTCTTCATGTATGCCCACGGCGTGGGCGACCCGATACCCGGGAGTTAGTTCACCATGAACGTCATGTCCAAAACACCCCTGAGCCTGGAATTTTTTCCAGCCAAGACGCAGGAAGGTGAAGCAAAGCTGCGCCTGGCGCGCCAGCAACTCTACGTCCTAAAGCCCGAATTCTGCTCGGTCACCTACGGCGCGGGGGGCTCAACCCAGGCCGGCACCTTCCAGAGCGTGCGCGAGATTCTGGCCGAGGGGGTGAGTGCCGCCGCGCATTTTTCTTGCATCGGCGCCACCCGCGACTCGGTGCGCCAGCAACTGCTGGCCCTGCGTACCATGGGCGTGCAGCGTTTGGTGGCCCTGCGCGGCGATCTGCCAGCTGACCACGGCGGCAGTGAGGAGTTCCAGTACGCCAGCGATCTGGTGGCCTTTATTCGGGCTGAGACCGGCACGCACTTCCACATCGAGGTGGCCGCCTATCCGGAGACGCACCCGCAGGCGGCAACGCCCAATGCCGACCTGCAAGCCCTGGCCGCCAAGGCGGGGGCCGGGGCCAATTCGGCGATCACCCAGTATTTTTACAACGTTGACGCCTACTTTCGTCTGGTCGATGAGGCGCATGGCATGGGTCTCAAACTGCCGATCGTGCCCGGCATCCTGCCCATCATGAACTCGGCGCAGCTGATTCGGTTCAGTGACGCCTGTGGCGCCGAGATCCCGCGCTGGTTGCGGCTTCGTTTGAATGCCTTTGAAGACGATGCTGCGTCGATCAAGGCGTTTGGCGTTGACGTGGTGACTGATCTCTGCCAGCGCCTGCTCGCCGGCGGAGCGCCCGGCCTGCATTTTTACACCATGAACCAAAGCGCCCCTACTCTGGAGATTTGCAGCCGGCTCGGGCTGTTGCCCAGCGGGTCAGTGGCTGGCACCGACCATGCGCCTGACGAACTTGCGCTGGCGTAGCTTGGGGCCTGGGGCCCTGCTTCAGGCCCGGGCGTCGCCCCAGCGCAGCGGGCTGGTGTCGTCGCCCCGGTAGAGGGTGTCGCCGTGGCGGTCCACGCAGTAGTCGGGCGAGACAATCATCTCGGTGAAGCGCATGTCCGCAGCGATGCGGGTGTACTCAAACAAAATGCTGCGCACCACCCGGGCACCGGTGCGGATGTGGCTGCCGTGGCCGATCCAGCAGGGCCCGGTGATGGTGGCGCCTGGCTCGATGCGCACGCTCGAGCCGATGTACACCGGCCCCTCAATCTTGATCTGGTCCCAGGCCACCGAGGTGTTCAGGCCCACCCAGATGCCGGGCCGGACCTGGCGCCCGGGCATGTTCATCTGCGCCACCTCGCCGCGCAGCACACGCTGTAGTACCGACCAGTAGTCGCTGACGCGGCCAATGTCGATCCAGTTGAACGGACGGTTTTGCACAAAGAACGGCATTTGCTGCGCCACCAGTTGCGGAAACAGCTGCGAGCCGATGTCATACACCTGGCCCGGCGGAATCAGCGCCAGCGCAGCCGGCTCAAAAATGTAAATACCGGTGCTGGCAAGCGTCGAGCGGGCCTCGGAGGGCTTGGGCTTTTCCTGGAACGAGATGATGCGGCCATCGGTTTCGGCCAGCACGATGCCGTAGTTGGGTACCTCGGCCAGTGGCACGTCCATGGCGACCAGGCTGGCCATCGCCCCTTTGGCCTGGTGCTCGGCCAGTGCTGCGGTGATGTCCAGGTCAATCAGCGCGTCGCCGCACAGCACCAGCGTGGTCTCGTCAAAGAAGCCGCTGAAATCCTGAATGCGCCGCATGCCGCCTGCCGAGCCCATGGGCCGCGGCAGCACGTCGCCGTGGTCGCGCACGCCCTCGTAGCTGTAGCCGATTTGCACGCCCCAGCGGTGACCGTCGCCAAAATACTCTTCAATCTTGTGGTGGTGCCAGGCCACGTTGACCATGATCTCGGTCACCCCGTGGCGGGCCAGGTGCTCGATCAGGTATTCCATCACCGGCTTGCCCAAAATCGGCACCATCGGTTTGGGCAGGTCGCGCGTCAGCGGTCGCACCCGCGAGCCCTGACCGGCGGCCAGAATCATCCCCTTCGCCATCTTTATCCTCCGTTGTCCACCGCCCAGGCGGCGTGTTCATCTTGTGCCAGTTTAGCCACCAACTGTGGCAAAGCTGCCTGCAAAGCGGCTTTGAGGGTGTGCGGCGGGTTGATGATGAACACACCGCTGGCCGGCAGTCCCGGCCGCTGCACCTCACCCGCCTCATCGGTGGTTAATTTGCTGGATTTCACCGTCAGGTTGGCGTTGAGCCAACTTTTGCTGGCCCGGGTGGCCAGAGTTTTGAGTTTGCGCGGCACGTCGTGCGCCTCTGGGCGCGGAATCAGCGGGTACCAGACCATGTAGGTGCCGGTGGCAAAGCGGGTTAGGGCATCGGCCACCATCACCGGCACTCTGGCGTAGTCGCTCTTAATTTCGTAACTAGGGTCACACAGTACCAGCGCGCGGCGCGCCGGCGGCGGCAGGAACTTTTTCAGGCCTTCAAAACCGTCTTCGCGCAGGACCGCCACCTGGCGCCCGGCGTCAAGCTGGGCAATGTTGGCGCCGAGCGTTTTGGCATCGGTTGGGTGCAGTTCAAACAGCTTGAGCTTGTCGCGATCGCGCATCAGGTGCTGGATGATGAACGGCGAGCCCGGGTAAACGCGCTGGCTGGGCTTGTTGTTGAAGCCGGCCACCAGGTCCAAATAGTCTTGCAGGATTGGCGCAGGCACTTCTGCTATCTTAGTCGTAGCAGACTTTCCTTTACTGGCGGGGGCTGGAGCCGTTTTTTCTTCCAAAATCAGACGCAAAAAGCC
>JBIKZP010000380.1:0-3296 GCA_044354655.1 Rhodoferax sp.
CGACAAGCGTTACGTACCGGTTTCAACTTCGGTTGAAACTCCGGCCAGGCAGAACTTCGGTTGTGCCTGGCTGTTTTTTTGAACCAGCGGGTGCACAATTTGCACTTTTATAGCTCGCCCATTTAAATACTATTCACCATGAATACACCGCTGACGCTGCGCTGCAATGAACTCTTGTGTGAAATCAAACCGGCACTTGGTGGCTGCGTTGCGGGTCTGTGGCTGGGAGATGTGCCTGTGTTGCGTTCCACCCATGCGGCGCAATTGCACTCGGTCAGTGAGGCAGGTAGCTATCCGCTGGTGCCGTTTTCCAACCGGGTGGGCCATGCCCAGCTGCAATGGTCGGGCACCAGCCGTCCGCTGATCAAAAATTCCCCGCCCGAGCCGCATGCGATCCATGGCATCGGGTGGGAGCGACCGTGGCGGGTGTTAGAGGCCAGCGACCAGCTTGCGCTGTTGTCGCTGGAGCACAAGGCCGGTGCCGCCTGGCCATTTGACTTTGACGCGTCACAGGTTTTCAAGCTGGACGCGGGCGCGCTGGAGATGTCCTTGAGCATCACCAACCAATCCATGGTGTCGGCGCCAGTGGGCTTGGGATGGCATCCCTATTTTGTTAAGCGCCCAGGCAGCCATGTGGCATTTCAATCGCAGGGGCGCTGGGAGATGGACTTAGACAAACTGCCCACTCACCGCGAACCCCACGCGGGCCTGAATGCCGATTGCGCAGCACTCGACGTGGACCACTGCTTTGAAGGCTGGAGCGGATCGCTTGACTTGGCGGATGCGGTGCTGCGCACCCGCGTCACCTCCAACTTGAGTCGCTTGGTGGTGTTCACCACTCCCGGGCGCAACAGCATTGCGATTGAGCCCGTGAGTCACATCAACAACGCGTTCAATCTGATGGCCCGCACCGGTGCCAGTGCAGATGAACTGGGGGTGTGTATTCTGCAGCCCGGGCAGACCTTTTCCTGTGAAATGCGAATTGAAGTGAAGCGCACCCAATGACTTGGCAGACCCTGAGCCACGTACTGTTGATGCATCTAGCAAACTGAGCCAACTTTCACGTTGAAGATTGAGCCACTTGGTTGATGGTTTTTTTCTTTACTCAGTTGTGGATAAGTCTAGCTGTTTTGAGGGTTCTGTTCCTCCTTTCTTGGCTCTTGATCGGGTTGACGTTTTGACCTGAGCGCTGGAATTCCTAAATCTCCAGCTTTGATTTCCTGTTTCTACAATATGGGGTCGCTGTAGAAAACGGAATTTAAAGCACTCTAAGCCCCTGGCAGTGGCCGTAGTAGCCTGAAGTTGCCAGCACCAAGCCTGGCACTTGAGCGCCAGACGTAGTCGCCCGTGAGGTTGATGTGTTCCCATCCCAAGGGCGACAAGTATTGCAGTAGCGAGTTGTCCACCGCCTGTC
This sequence comes from Rhodoferax sp., assembly GCA_044354655.1. Lineage (GTDB taxonomy): Bacteria > Pseudomonadota > Gammaproteobacteria > Burkholderiales > Burkholderiaceae_C > Rhodoferax. Next base: position 1,415 of record JBIKZP010000380.1, read on the forward strand.
CATGACCCTGCAAGGCGGCTGTGGCCCGCTCCAGGTAGACCGTGTTCCACAGCACGATGGCCGCCGTGACCAGGTTCAAGCCGCTGGCTCGGTAACGCTGCTGCTCAAAACTGCGGTCGCGGATCTCGCCCAGTCGGTTGAAGAACACGGCCCTGGCCAGCGCATTGCGTGCCTCTCCCTTGTTCAATCCGGCATTGACACGGCGGCGTAGCTCCACACTTTGCAGCCAATCCAGGATAAACAGCGTGCGCTCAATGCGGCCCAGCTCGCGCAGGGCAACGGCCAGGCCGTTTTGTCGTGGATAGCTGCCCAACTTTCGTAGCATCAGCGAAGCTGTTACGGTGCCTTGCTTGATGGAGGTGGCCAGCCGTAGGATTTCATCCCAATGGACGCGAATCTGCTTGATCTTCAGCCGCTCACTGCTGATCATCGGTTTGAGGCCGTCATAAATGGCGTACCCATGTGGAATAAACAATTTGGTTTCACCCAGTTCGCGGATGCGCGGCGCAAACCGAAAACCTACAAAGGGCATCAGGCCAAAAACGTGATCGGTGAAGCCCGCCGTGTCGGTGTAGTGCTCCTCGATCCGCAAGTCCGACTCGTGGTAGAGCAATCCGTCCAGAACATAGGTCGAATCGCGCACTCCGACGTTAACCACCTTGGTGCTGAACGGCGCGTACTGGTCGGAGATATGGGTGTAGAAGGTGCGGCCCGGCTCCGAACCGTACTTTGGATTGACGTGGCCGGTGCTTTGGGCTTTGCTGCCAACCCGGAAGTTTTGCCCGTCCGATGAAGATGTGGTGCCATCTCCCCAGTGGTCAGCAAAGGGTTGCCTGAACTGGGAATTCACCAAGTTGGCCAAGGCGGCGTTGTAGGTTTCGTCGCGGATATGCCAAGCCTGCAACCAAGCCAGCTTGGTATAGGTGGTGCCGGGGCAGGATTCCGCCATCTTCGAGAGGCCCAGGTTAATACCGTCAGCTAGGAGGGTGGTCATCAACAAGGTTTTGTCTTTGGCAAGGTCGCCGGTTTTCAAGTGGGTGAAGTGGTTGGTAAAGCCCGTCCACTTATCGACCTCCAGCAACAGCTCGGTAATCTTGACGTGGGGCAGCAATGCCGCCGACTGGTCAATCAAGGCCTGCGCGTCATCGGGAACCGCGGCATCCAGCGGAGTGATCTTCAAACCCGTGGCCGTGGTGATGATGGCGTCCGGCAGCTCGTTTGCCAGCGCCATCAAGTTAGCCTTGGCAAGTTGGGACTGCAGCAGAGTCAGCCGCTCATGCAAGTACTGGTCACAGTCGGTGGGCACTGATAGCGGCAATTCGTTGGCCAGTTGCATGGTGGTGAACTTCTCGGCCGGTACCAGGTACTCGTCGAAGTCCTTGAATTGCCGGGAGCCCTGCACCCACACATCGCCAGAGCGCAGTTTGTTTTTCAGCTCGGACAGGGCGCAAAGCTCATAAAAGCGCCGGTCGAAACCAGCATCCGTTTTGACCAGCCGCGCCCAACGGGGCGTGATGAATTTGCTAGGGGCATCGGTCGGCACTTGCTTGGCATTGCTGGTGTTCATTGCCCGCAAGGCCTCGATGGCGTCCAACACATCTTTGGCTGCGGGCGCGGCCCGCAGTTTGAGAACATCCAGAAACTCCGGCGCGTACCGCCGCAAGGTGGCATAGCTATCGCCCATGCGGTGCAGGTAGTCAAAACTCGCAGGCTGGGCCAGCACCTGCGCCTCGCTGACGCTCTCTGTAAAGTCTGCCCAAGGCAGCACGGATTCAATGGCCGCAAAGGGGTCGACACCGGTTTTCTTGGCTTCGATCAGCGCCAAGCCGATTCGGCCATACAGGCGCACTTTGTCATTGATGGCCTTGCCGGAAGCCTGGAA
>JBIKZP010000514.1:0-3292 GCA_044354655.1 Rhodoferax sp.
TCTTGGAAGCTTTGTCATTTGAGGATCATAGGCAACTGCTGAGGGCCGCGCATGACCATTGCATCGATCCAATCGACTTCGCCGCTACCCGGTTGCATGCGTGGAAAACGCACCAGCAGTTTTTCGAAGAACACCCTGGTTTCCAGCCGCGCTAGTGGCGCGCCTAGGCAGAAGTGCAGCCCTTGCCCAAAGGTGAGATGACGGTTGGGCGTACGAGCGACATCTAACTCCTGCGGCCGCTCGAACCGACGCGGATCGCGGTTGGCGGCGTTGATCATGGCGAAGACCCGGTCGCCTTCGCACAAGGACTTGCCGCCGATGTCGTGGCCGCTTGCCACCACGCGTGCAATGCTGTTGCTGGGACCGTCGTAACGCAGGAATTCTTCGACAGCGAGCGTCATGAGCGCGGGCTCTGCCAGCAGTCGCTGCAACTGCGTTGGGTGCTGCATCAAGGCGACCACCGCATTGCCCAGTAGGCTCGTGGTGGTCTCATGCCCGCCAAAAAGTAATAGCATGCAGGTGGCGATCAGTTCGTCCTCGCTCAGGGTGCCGCTGTCGTCGCGTGCCGAGATCATGCGGCTGATTACGTCGGTACCCGGCTGGGCCCGACGCTGCCGGATCACGTCCCGAAAATAGTCGGACATTCGGTCCGTGCCTTCACGCGCCCTGCGGTACTTGTCGGCTTCGCCACGCGCAGTGCCGATGAAAAGCCGTAGATCGTCCGACCATACCTTGATCTCCGCAAAGTCTTGTCGCGGTACACCGAGCATATCTAGGATGACATAGGCCGGCAGCAGGACGGCGATATCCTTCATGAAATCGATAGTTACACCCTCGTCCACCCGATCAAGGATGTGGTCAACGGTGCCACTGATCTGCGGCTCCAAAGCGGCGACCATGGCTGGAGTGAACACCGAATTGAGAAGTTTTCGAATACGCGTGTGTTCAGGTGGCGCCTTGAAAACCAGCCACAGGTTCAGGTAACGCATGACTTCGGATAGGATGTCCCGCCGCTCGTCCTTGAGCGCGGCGTAGAACGGGCGCAGCCGGTCCGAGGACATGGCGGGAGACATCGCCACCTGACGCACGTCGTCATAGCGCGTGATGATCCAGCTGCGCAAGGCTTCGCTCCAGTGCACCGGGTCGTGCTCCTGCAACACCGCGTACAGCGGAAATGGGTTGCGCCGTGTGGCGTCGACAGCGGGGTCATAGACCGGAGCGATAGGAACGACAGTCATAGATCTAAGACCAAGCAGGATGAAAGGGCGCGCGAGCAGCAGGGCGTGAAAGCATCGTTGCGCTCATGCTCCTCGGGCAGCATGAATTGGTCTTGGTGTTCTGGCACGCCTTCGAGCACGCGTGTCAGACACGAACCACAGTAGCCTTGTTCGCAGGACACAAGGACCTCGACACCCGCCAGAGCGAGCGCCTGCACCACGGTCTGGTCCTCGCGGACATGCACACTTTGACCAGTGGAGTGCAAGCGAACTATGAATGGGCGCTTGGTTGGCGGGTCTTTCTTGGCAGGAATCGGCGCAGCGGCAAACAGTTCTCGGCGGATTCGACTAGAAGCTGTGCCGGCTTGCAGCGCAGATGCAGCGACCGCGTCCATGAAGCCGCCGGGTCCACAGGTGTAGACCCAGGCTGCAGCGTCACCAGGGGCGAAGATGTCCGTCACCGCGCATGGTGCCTCCTCGTCGATCGACAGGTGTACCTGCTGCGCATAAGGCGCCGCCATCAATTCTTCAAGAAACGCAGCCGACGGGCGCCGCCGAACATGGTAGTGGAGTCGAAAGGGTCGCTTGCATTCATGCAGCGACTTTGCCATGGATATCAGCGGCGTGATGCCGATTCCGCCCGCAACGAGAACCACCGGATCATCGCTGTCGGCATCCATTACGAAATGGTTGCGCGGTCTACTGCCGAGCAGCGTAATACCCGGCTTCGCATGTTCGTGCAACCATAGGGAGCCCCCCCGTCCGGCGGCATCCGCGAGCACGGCAACGCGCCACGTGGGGCTATTGACGTCGCCGCACAGTGAATATTGTCGCCTCACAGCATTGCCCGAAGCATCCCGGGTTTCCAGGTCGATGTGCGCTCCGGGGGTCCAGCAGGGCAGCGACGCGCCGTCGGCACTGCTTAACTCGATGGCCACCACTCCCTGGGCCACCTGACGCCGGCTACGCACCTCCAGCGCCAAGACTTCGTTTGTCAGGGATGTCATAACGCTGGCATCCGCAACCCACCGTCGAGCCGGATGGTCTCGCCATTCAACATCGGGTTGCCGGCGATGGACAGAACAAGCGCAGCGAATGCCCTGGGATCTCCGGCACGGCGCGGCCAGGCCGCATGTTTGAGCAGGCCATCCAGCACCGCCTCAGTGACGTGTGCATCCACCATGGGTGTATGAAACACACCCGGGCAGACTGTCATCACACGAATGCCGTAGCGGCCGAACTCGCGCGCCAGAGGCAAGGTCATGCCTGCTACGCCGGCCTTGGAGGCTGCGTACGCGGCTTGGCCGATTTGTCCATCGAAAGCCGCAATCGACGCGGTGTTGATAATGACACCGCGGCTGCCGTCTTCCAGCGGATCGAGTCGCTGCATCTGTTCGGCCGCTAGTCGCAACACATTGAACGTGCCTAGCAGATTGACGTTTACCACGCGCTGGAAAAGATCGAGTGTATGCACGCCGCTTCGACCCAGAACGCGTGCGTTAAAGCCCACTCCCGCACAGTTGACGACGATGCGCGGCGCGCCCCATCGCTGCTGCGCGTTCGACAGCGCCTGCTGCACCTGCTCCGGTAATGTGACATCGCATAAGTCGTAGTGGATACCGTCGGTCGCCTGCCCCGCCTGGCGGTCTAGGACGGTCACGGAAAGACCATGCGCGGCCAATGCGGCTGCCACTGCTGCTCCCAAGCCGGAGGTGCCGCCAGTGACAATGGCTGGTCCATATATTTCAAACATGGCGCGAGCTTACCAGTTTTCGAATAGCCAAACAAGTGGTTGGTTGATGTTTGACGGAAGCGTCGTTTCCCCCAAGGGCGCGAAGTCGGCGCTGCAACGACTGCTTCAATGGCGTTGCTCGGTTCATCCCTGCACCCTTGACAAGCACCTTGCCGGACCAGCCTGCCTGTGCGGCATGTGCCATCGCATCACGGGTTCTCTGTAGCGGGCAAAACGCTACCTCTACGCGGGCCTTGCCCGCTTCCAAGTAAGGCGATCAGGTCGGAGTATGCGAGCGTCCCTTGTCGCGGTTGTCGGCTTGCACGAACCAGTTGGTGTGGGC
>JBIKZP010000381.1:0-3290 GCA_044354655.1 Rhodoferax sp.
TTGACGGGCGAGGGGACGAGGGCGCGAGGGCTTAGGCGTAGCGCTTGTTGCGCAGGTTGTTCTTCATTTCACGCAACAGCGGCTGCAGTTTCTCACCGCCAATACGCAGCGCCACGCAGGTGGCCAAAATGTCGATGATCATCAGGTGCAGCAGGCGCGACACCATGGGGCTGTAACGGTCGTAGCCTTCTGGGTGGTCCGCCGCCAGGTGAATGTCGCCCGCCGCAGCCAGGGGCGAACCGCTGGCGGTGATGACGACGGTGGTGGCGCCGTTTTTGCGTGCAATGTCGCAAGCGTCCATCAGGTCGCGGGTGCGGCCCGAGTTGGAAATCACCACCACGCAGTCACCCGGCCCCATCAGCGAGGCGCTCATCACCTGCATGTGGCCGTCGCTGTAAGCCACGGTGTTCACGCCCAGCCGGAAAAATTTGTGCTGCGCGTCCTGCGCCACCACGCCGGAGTTGCCCACACCAAAAAACTCAATGCGCCGGTTTTGCCGGTAAGCCTCCACCAGCACCGTGACCGCCTTGTCAATGCTGGCCGTGCTGGCGTCGTTGCGGTACTTCAGAAAAGCTGCCACGGTGTTGTCGATCACCTTGACCATGATGTCGTTGGTTTTGTCGTCCGCGTCCACGCTGCGGTGAATAAAAGGCACCCCTTCGCTGACGCTGCCTGCCAGTTTGAGCTTGAAGTCTGATAAACCGTCATAGCCCACACTGCGGCAAAACCGCACCACCGTAGGCTTGCTGACATGCGCCCGGTCTGCCAGCTCGCTCACCGGCTGCTGGGCAAAAGAGCGCGGATCGCTCAGCACCAGACGCCCGACCCGCTGTTCAGCGGGCGCCAGCGAGGGCAGGCAAGCTTTGATTCGGTCAAGCATGGAAGTAGTCCTGAGTAGGGTTAAGGTAGAAGTACAAGCTAGGCTGTTGGCTGTCGCGCATGGATCGCCACGGCCTTCGGCCTCGCGATGACGAGGTGGTTACAACTCGCACGATGACGAGGTGCTGGCGCCTCGCAATTTCGACGTACGGGTCGGGTGCATCAGGACTCTTCTGCCCAGCAGAAGCCGTCGCGGGCAATCATGGCGCTGGAGGCGCTGGGGCCCCAGGTGCCGGCGGCGTAGGGGCGGGGGCCTTGGGGATCGTTTTTCCAGTAATTCAGAATCGGCTCGACCCAGCGCCAGGCTTCTTCTTGTTCGTCGCTGCGCACAAACAGGTTTAGTCGACCGTCGATCACGTCGAGCAGCAGCCGCTCATAGGCGCCTACGCGGCCAGAGCCAAAGCGTTTGTCAAAGTCCAGGTCGAGCTGAACCGGCGCCAGGGTGCTGGCGTTGCGCCGGTTGTCTTGGCCTTGGGCCAGCAGGTGCAGTTCCAGCCCGTCTTTGGGTTGCAGGTTGATGACCAGGCGGTTGGCCATGCCCAATTGCGAATTGAAGATGGCGTGCGGCGTGGGCCGAAAGTTCACCACAATGCGGGCGTCGCGCCCGGCCAGGCGTTTGCCGGTGCGAATGTAAAACGGCACGCCGGCCCAGCGCCAGTTAGAAATTTCGGTGCGCAGGGCCACAAAGGTTTCGGTGTGGCTGGCGGGGTTGACGCCGAGTTCGTCGCGGTAAGCGGCCACCGCGTTACCGGCCATATTGCCGGCGGCATATTGGCCGCGAATCACGTCTTGCGACAGGGTCTCGGCAGTCCAGGGTTTGAGTGAGCGCAGCACCTTGAGTTTTTCGTCGCGGATGGCGTCGGCGTGCGAGTTGATGGGCGGCTCCATGCCAATGGCGCACAGCAGTTGCAGCGCATGGTTTTGCACCATGTCGCGTAGCGCGCCGGTGGTTTCGTAAAAGGCGCCGCGCTTCTCCACGCCCAGTTCTTCCGCAATGGTGATTTGGATGTTGGCGATGTGTTCACGCCGCCACAGGGGCTCAAACAGGGCGTTGCCAAAGCGCAGCGCAAACAGGTTTTGCACGGCGGGTTTGCCCAGGTAATGGTCAATGCGAAACACCTGTTTTTCGCCAAACACGCGGCGCACCGTGTCGTTGATGGCGCGGTTGGAGGCGAGGTCGTGGCCCAGTGGTTTTTCTAGCACCACGCGGGTTTTGGCGGTGTTCAGTCCGGCTGCAGCCAGTTGCTCGCAGACGGTGGTGAACAGGCTGGGTGCGGTGGCCACGTACATCACCACGGTGTCGGTCTGGCGCTGGTTCAGGGTTTGGGCCAGGCGGGCGTAATCGGCCGTTTGCGACAAGTCCATGCGAACAAAGTCGAGCAAGGCGGCAAAGCGCGTGAACTCTTCCACGCTGGGGCGCTTGTCGAGGTCGACCTGGTCAAAACGGCTGCGGATCAGTTCGCGGTACTGGTCGGCGCTGAGGTCGTCCCGGCCCACGCCAATGATGCGACCGCCGTCTGGCAGTGTGCCGTGGCGAAAGGCCTGAAACAGGGCAGGCATCAGTTTGCGCCAGGCGAGGTCGCCGGTGCCGCCAAACAAAACAAGGTCAAAGCTCATGGTTGAACAGTCAAGGAGGTTGGGCCAGTAAGGGCCAATAGGTGCGGTAAGAAGCAGAAAAATAAAGCAGCCCGGACTGTAACTTAGTTTCACGAAAAAGCCAAAAATTAGTTACAAGAGCATCAGGGTGGTGCCAGCATTCACGGGCATCGCTGCGGTTCGCTGTTCGGTAAACGTCGACGTTTTGGTAACTCGCTTGTTGGTCTGAGGCGTGTAGTCGCGGGATAATTGGCGCATGAACCAACTCGACACCCTCAAACAATTCACCACCGTGGTGGCAGACACCGGTGACTTCAAACAACTCGACGCCTTCAAGCCGCAGGACGCTACGACCAACCCGTCGTTGATCCTCAAGGCGGTGCAAAAGGCCGATTACCAGTCGCTCTTGAGCGACACGGTGGCCAAGCACCGCGGCTTGCCGCTGGACCTGGTGATGGACCACCTGCTGGTGCGTTTTGGCAGCGAGATTCTGTCCATCATTCCTGGGCGCGTCTCTACCGAGGTGGATGCCCGCTTGAGCTTTGACACCCAAGCCACTGTGGCGCGTGCCGAGCGTTTGATTTCGCTGTACCAAGCGCAAGGCATTGACCGGTCACGCGTGCTGATCAAAGTGGCGGCCACCTGGGAAGGCATACAAGCCGCAGCGCAATTGGAGCAGCGCGGCATCCACACCAACCTGACGTTGCTGTTCTCGTTTTGCCAGGCAGTGGCCTGCGGCCAGGCCAAGGTACAGCTGATCTCGCCCTTTGTGGGCCGCATTTACGACTGGTACAAAAAGTCTGCCGGTGCCGCCT